>JANNMS010000318.1:0-15458 GCA_031398055.1 Saprospirales bacterium
CAATAACCAATCAACCAATACATGGATTCTTAACCTTTTAAATTTTTCTACAATGAAAAACTCCATTCGTTTCATCTTTTTACCCCTTGTCGCAGCCCTTGTTTGGGTTTCGTGCGACAAAGAAGATTCAGGAAAACCGGCAGCCGAAAAACTGGCCGCCCAAACTTGTTGGCAATTGAAAAAATTCGAAGTCAAAGCCGTTTTTTGGATTGACGGGATTCAAGATTGTCAAAAAGACGATTGTTACAATTTTGCAACTGGCGGCAGTTTGACTGTCGAACGCGACACAACTTTGTGCGCGGCCATCGAACCACAATCGTCCACCGGAACTTGGGAATTGATTGACAGCGATAAAAAAATCGTATTAGGCATTGATTCGCAGGTGGATACTTTTGAAATCCAAGATATTTTGGACAAAAAATTAGTTTTGTACACCAAAGATTTTCTTGGCCAAGACGGCGAATTCAGATTTACTTACGAACCAAAATGAAATTGATTTTGAATAATAAAATTCAATCCCTCGTCCTGTCGCAAATCGCGGCAGGACGAGTTTTTATTTATACCTTATTATATGGTTTGATTTTTTGGGGTTGCGAAGAGCGCGTCGCAATTCCAAAACCACATGCTTATCCGCGCGTTATTTATCCCGAAAAACAATACAAACCCTTTGCAGAAGGCTATTGTCCATTGACTTTTGAGCAAGCGACTTATTCCACAATTGAACAGGACACTTTGTTTTTTGGGGAAAAACCAAAAAGCGATTGTTGGTTTAATTTGCAGGTAAAATCTTTAAATGCCACCATTCACTGCACTTACAGCACTATTGAAAATAGAAAAGAGTTAGATGAATTGGTACAAGATGCCTTTACTTTGGTACAAAAACACAATGTAAAAGCCTCGTTTATTGAAGAAATCCCCGTTCATCGGACAGCAGGCAAAGTGCATGGGATGGTTTTTAAAATAGAAGGTGCGGCTGCCTCGCCTTATCAATTTTATATGACCGACTCGACCAAAAACTTTTTGCGCGGTGCATTGTATATAAATACGGAAAGTCGCCCCGATTCTTTGGCTCCGGTTATTGATTTTATGAAATTGGATGTCAATAAATTAATTGAAACACTCAAATGGAGAGGATAGATTATCGAGGAAAGTTGATAGATTATAGTTGAAACACCAACCAAAATCTATCAACTTTCCTCTATCAACTATTCACTATCCACTATTTATCACTCTTTTAAAATTTTTTAGAAATGAAAGGAATTTCAACCATTCTCACTTTTTTATTGGTGTTTTTTGCCGGAAGTATGTTCGCGCAATTGAAAACGCCCGCTCCCAGCCCAACTTGTAAACTCTCGCAAGACGTTGGTTTAATTAAAATTGACGTGGAATATTCGCGTCCGAGTGCCAAAGGCCGCAAAGTTTTCGGCGATTTGGTGGCTTTTGATGAAATGTGGCGCGTCGGTGCAAATGCATCTACGAAAGTAAATTTCAGTGGTGAAGTTTCTGTCGGTGGAGTGACTTTGCCAGCAAAACAATATGCTTTGTTTGCCACGCCCGGCCGCACGGAATGGACGATAATTTTTTATAAAAACACCACGGTTAGCGCACCGCCCGGCAAGGATTTCAAAGAAGAAGATGTGGCCGCTAAATTCACGGTCGTGCCGCAAGCAACCAAAGAATTTACAGAGACATTTACTATAAATGTAGCCAATTTGACTTCCAAAAGTGCTGATATTGAATTGGTTTGGGAAAATACAAGGGTTGTTATCCCTGTTAAAATTGATACCGATAAAGCAGTTTTAGCGGATATAAAAACTCAATTGGAAGGGCCGACAGCCGGGACTTATTATGCAGCCGGGCGTTATTATTTTGAAGAAAAAATAGACAATAACAAGGCTTTGGAATGGGTCAATGTTGCAATTGAAAAAGGTGGTGAAAAATTCTGGATGCTCCAAATGAAGGCTAAAATTTTAGCCGCATTGGGAAAACACAAAGAAGCCATCGAAGCCGCAGAGCGCAGCACCAAATTGGCAATCGAAGCAGATAATAAAGATTATCCGAGGGCAAACGAAAAACTAATCGCTGAATGGAAAACCAAAAAATAAGGATAAATTTTAGAGATAAATTTATTATTTTAAATAAGGGATGGCAATAGCCGTCCCTTATTTTTTTAACCATTTTTCTATTGAAATAATAAAAGTTCAATAAAATTTTTGTGTGATAAAAAAACGTCTAATTTTGTGCGTATGAATTTGATAGAAGCCAAACAACATTTATCTCAGGATAAACATTTATCCAAAATAATAACTGCCATAGAAATCCCGGAATATCAGCCCGGTCGAGATGTCTATTATAATTTGCTCGAAAGCATTGTTTCTCAACAACTTAGCGTGAAAGTAGCGGACGTGATTTTTAGCCGTTTCTTGAAATTGTTTCCAGATGAAAAACCCTTGCCGGAATTGGTCGTCGCACACCCACATGAATTGTTACGAGCTGTTGGATTAAGCAATCAAAAAGCTTCTTATCTTCAAAACGTTGCCAAATTTTCAATAGAAAATAACTTCCAAAATATAAACTGGGATGCACAAACCGAAACCGAAATTATAGAATTTTTAACCCAGATAAAAGGCGTGGGAAAATGGACGGTTGAAATGATTATGATGTTTACGCTCGGCAAGCCCGATATTTTGCCAATTGATGATTTAGGAATACAACAAGCTATGATAAAACTCTATCAATTAGAAGAACGCGGAAAGGATTTGAAAAAGAAAATGATAGAAATCGCCGAACCCTGGCGACCGCATAGAACAACTGCTTCACGGTATTTATGGCGTTGGAAAGATGCTGGTTGATTGGTTATTGGGAAATTGGGAAATTAGTTATTGGAAAATTAGTTATTGGTTTATGCCCAATTACTTATTTTCTAATAACCAATTTCCCAATAACCAATAACCAATAACCAATAACCAATTCAATAACTTTTAAAAATAAACAGCATGCAATTAGAAGAAAGAAAATTTCCGGTTGGCAAGTTCACTTATGGTAATACTTATACCATGGATGAAACGCGGAAAAACGTTAAAATCATTGCCAAACTCCCCAAACAACTAAAAAAACAACTGAAAAAACTGGGCAGCGAAGACCTTGATTTGGCTTATCGAAAAGACGGTTGGACTGCCCGCCAAGTCGTCCATCACCTCGCAGATAGCCACATGAATGCTTATATTCGTATGAAATTGGCCATCACGGAAAACAATCCGACCATAAAACCTTATTATGAAGAATCTTGGGCGGATACCAATGATAGTTTGACCGGAGCCGTCTCGACCTCTGTAAAAATATTGACTGCATTGCACAAACGCTGGGTAAATTTCATGCAAAGCCTCACCGAAGAACAACTAAGCCGCACCTATTTTCATCCGGGCAACAGCAAAACTTTGTCAATGACAGAAGTGATTGCCTTGTATGCTTGGCACAGCCAGCATCACCTCGGACATGTTAAAATCGTGGCGATGGGCGAAGGAACAGACGATGCCAAACAACCCGGCAACCTCGCTCCCGCTGAAAATCCAGCAGAATCCAAATCGGCAAAAGCACCAAAATCTGGCAAAGCACCTGCCGCCGCAAAATCCATTGAAGCTGCTCCAAAACGCAAACGACGCAGCCCAGCAGAAATGGCCGCCGCAAAAGCAGAAGCCGCCGCAAAACCAAAAATATCCGCCGCCGACCGCATGGCTTTGGCTCGTGCCGCAAGGAAACCAAAAGCAGTCACAGAAGCCGCCGCACCGAAACGCAGCCGCCGCAGCAAAGCAGAAATGGAAGCCGCCCGGACAGCAGTAGCCGAAAGACCAAAATTATCAAAATTCGAAGTTTTGGCAATGGCGCGCGCCGCACGTCAAGCCAAATTGGCCGCCGCTGCTGCCGTTGCACCTCCCAAACCTGAAAAAATAGCAAAACCAAAATTGGCAAAAGCCGAAAATCCAGCCAAACGCCTCCGCAGAAGCAAAGAACAGATTGAGGCTGACCGCGCAGCCGCCGCTGCAAAACCAAAAATGTCACCAGCCGAACGCATGGCATTGGCGCGCGCCGCCCGGAAACCGAAAACCGAGGAAGCCGTCAAACCCAAAAAAGTAGCCGCACCAAAATCGGATGCGCCGAAATTGACCCCTGCCGAGGTCATGGCAAAAGCACGCGCCGTCGCCGCCGCGAATCGAACCGCAAAAGCAGCCTCAGCCCCACCAAAACCTGAAAAAATCAAAAAAGAACCGAAGGCCAAAACGCCAAAATTGGAAGCCGCAAAAGCATTTAATGCCGATGCTTTGGCAAGAGGCCGGGCAACAGCCGCGGCAAATCGGGCGGCAAAGGCGGCAGGTTTGCCACCCGCACCCAAAAAAGTAGTCGTTTCGGATGGGCCAAAATTGACCCGCGATGAAATTTTGGCAAAAGCACGGGCAACCGTTGCCGCAAATCGGGCGGCAAAAGCAGCAGAAACAACGCCAACCGCGACCACAAAAGCTGCAACAAAAAAGGCAAAATAATCAGGTCGTTTTTTTGGGAAAAAAATTGATTTATTAATCGGCAAATTGCTCCAACTCCTTGATTTTCAAAAACTTAAATAAGGCGACCACTTTGGCCGCCTTTATTTTTTTAACCACATGGACAGAATTATCGGAACTTTTCAAGGCAAAAAATCGGGCACGATGGTGGTCATTTTTGGCGGGGTGCACGGCAACGAACCCGCCGGGGTTTTGGCTTTAAAAGAACTTTTTCAAATGCTCGAACGCGAGCCGCAGGCCAATCCAGGTTTTCAATTTCAAGGAAAATTGGTGGGCATTTTGGGTAACCGAAAAGCATTCAAAACCGGCCAGCGTTTTTTGGAAAAAGATTTGAACCGGCTTTGGTCTGCCGAAAATTTGCAAATAATTTTAGAAACCGACCGCCGCGAACTCCAAAACGAAGACCTGGAAATGGCCGAAATTTTGAAAATTTTGCACCGCGAAATCACGCTGGAAAAACCGGAATTTTTGGTGCTGCTCGATTTGCACACCACTTCGGCAGCGGGCGGTATTTTTTGCATCCCGACCGACGACAGACCCAGTTTGCGGCTGGCAAAAAGCCTGCACGCTCCCGTAATTTTGGGGATGCTCGAAGGAGTCAGTGGCACGCTGCTGCATTTTGGCGCGGACAATCATTTTGAAATTGGAGGATTCCCAAAACGCACGATTTCCGTCGCGTTCGAGGGCGGGCAACACGACGACCAGCTTTCGGTTAGCCGTTGCATTTCGGCGGCAGTAAATTGTTTGAGGGCTTGCGGTTGCGTTCAAGAACACGACGTGGACAGTCGGCACGACGAGATTTTGAGGGAATATTCTCAAAAATTGCCGAAGGTCACGCGCATCAAAATGGTGCATCATCTTCGTCCGGGCGACGAATTTTTGATGCGACCGGGATACCAAAATTTTCAAAAAATTAAAAAAGGCGAGTGGCTGGCGGACGACGTCAAAGGTAAAATTTTGAGCCCGATGGATGGCTTGATTTTGATGCCGCTTTATCAAAAATTGGGTTCGGATGGCTTTTTTATCGTCGAGGAAATCAAGTAAAAATCACCGCACCCGCGTCGTCGCCAACAATCTTTTGATGCTATATTTTCCACTTCCATTGGCAATGACCATCAATAAACCGCCCACGATGGCCATGTTTTTCATGAAAATAATGCTTTCGATGCGCAAATCTGCTTTCGGGGCATTCCAAAAATCGTACACCAAAAACGTCACCGGAATCCAATAGCAAAGCAAAAGAAGTGCGCCAAAAGTGCTCCGGTACCCAATCAAAAGCAAAGTTCCACCAAGCAAAAGCAGAAAAACCGCTCCGTAAATCCACAAATCTTGATTTGAGTTGATGCCATATTCCGTCATCAAAGTTTTGGTTTTGGACATGGATTTTACGGAATCAAACGCCTCAAAAAAGAAAATGGCGGAGAGGAAAATGCGCCCAATCAAGTCAAATATGTCCCGCATATTTTTGAGATATTTTGAAATTGAGATATTTTAAAATTGGGCTGTTGGGAAATATCTCAATATCAAAATATCTCAATATTTCATTACCCCAAAAAAAATGTCGGAGCGACAAGGCCGCTCCGACATTAAATTATTTTGCTCTGGCAGCGACCCCTCAATCTTTTGGTTTCACCGTGTCCACGATGGCTTTAAAAGTAGCCGGGTGGTTCAGTGCCAAATCAGCCAATGCCTTGCGGTTCAAACCGATGTTTTTGGTCTGCAAAGCATTGATGAAAGTGCTGTATTTCATGCCCAACATTCTGGTTGCGGCATTGATACGGGCAATCCACAGGCGGCGGTACGTCCGTTTTTTGAAACGGCGGTCGCGGAAAGCATATTTCCAGCCTTTTTCGAGGGTGTTTTTGGCAACGGTGTACACTTTCGAACGTGCACCGAAAAAGCCACGTGCTGCCAGCATGATTTTTTTGCGACGGGCGCGGCTGGCGGGGTTGTTGGTTGCTCTTGGCATAAATTTAAAACATTTTTTAGTGCGAAACCGGGGCAATTCATTTTTAAATTTTAAAAAATTGCACTTTTGCCAGTTTCCTCGTTAAAAAAATTGGGTGAAAAACTGGTTTTCAGATAACCAGCAAACGTTCGATACGGGCGTGATTGGTCGAATCAACTACCGTTGTTCCACGCAAAGCGCGTTTCTGTTTGGTAGTCTTTTTCCGCATCAAGTGCCGCGCAGTGGCGTGGCTTCTTTTAATTTTCCCAGTGCCTGTAACCTTGAAACGTTTCTTGGCAGAGGAATGGGTCTTCATTTTCGGCATGACGAAAAATATTAATTGAGTTAAAAAACGGGTCGCAAAGGTAGCCGGGCAAATTGTAAATCAAAATGTGGCGGAAATATTTTTCAAACTTCTACATTTTCCAAAATCACTTTCAAGGCAAAATGAAAGTAAACTGCCCAAAAACCAGTTGGAACACCTTAAAATGCATACAAATCTTTACTGTTTGACTTTTTTTGGAACTTGTAATAAAATCTTCACATCAATTTCAAACCATAAAAAGCCACCCAGCTAACCGCCAAAATCGTCGTCGCCACCACAATTCCGCGCACCGCAGCCTCCCATCTCCGATTTTGAAAAATCCGCATCGGCCAAACATTGATGGCCAAGGCAACAATGGCCAGCGTTCTTTCCCGAAAATTTTCGGAAAGTCCCGTGCCGCTCGCCGCGCCGCGCATCTCCAAAATCGTAAAAATTTGGTACAAAATCAAAAAAACGACCGTCGGCAAAACCAGTCCGAGAATCAATCCGGTGGAAATGTGATTTCTGTTCAACATAAATTTCGTTTGCGATTTACTTTTGTCAGGTAAAAACCCAAAAGTATGAAGAATAAACACCTCGTTTTACTTTTTTTGGTGGTGCTGGCCTGTTCCAAATTTTTGCGCGATATTCCGTGGCCGAGCGGCCCGGAGTTTCGAAATGCTATCGTCAAAATTGATTCCACCGCAGTTCGCCGCATCGAAATTGCCCAAAAACCTGCCGGAGACACCCTGTTTTTGGAAAAAATCGACAGCGGCTGGGCGGCATCCAATGGTTTTCGAACCTGTAAAATGCCGCAAAAAATGCTCAGCCAGATTTTTCAAACATTATCAGAAATCAAAACTGTCAACATTTTGAAAAGCAAATTGACTGAAAAATGGCCTTTTTCGCCAGACGTCGCGGTTGCTGTATTTTTGGAAAATGGGAAAACCGAAAAATTTGAGCTCGGAAAAATCCAAACTATCAATTGCCTAAAAATGGGCAACTCTCCTGATATTTTTGAAATCGAAGGCAATCCGGCAGCCGCGTTTCAATTGAATTTCAATGACTTGCGCGAAAAAAACCTCCTCCAATTTTCGGAAAAACCGGTTTCAATCTCATTCAATTACAAAGAATTGCCGCCTGTTTTTTTCAAATTGGAAGATGGAAAATGGGTTGCCCCGGGCGGGCGATTGATAATTTTGGATGAAAATTTCCAGCCGTTTTTTGAAAAAATAACGGCTTTGAAAAACTTGCCATTCGCCGATGATTTTGATGAAAACTTGGAAAAAGAGTTGTTTTTTGGCAAAATCACTTTTGAATTTCCAACGGCTTCGCCGATTTCTTTGACTGGCTTTTCGGGTTCGGAATATGGAAATTTTGTGCTCCAATCTTCTCAAAATATTGAAAATCAATTCCTTATCTCCGACAGTTTGGGTCAAGAGATTTTTTTGTTTCCAAAAAACTGGCTTCCAAAATGATTCAAGAATCCGAACTCATCCTAAATTCTGACGGCAGCATTTACCATTTGCATTTGCGATCCGAAAATTTGGCCGACACAATTTTGCTCGTCGGCGACCCCGACCGCGTGAAAATGGTCAGCCGATATTTTGACAAAATTGAATTCAAAACCCAAAAACGCGAGTTCGTCACGCACACCGGATGGCTCGGCGGGCGGCGGCTGACTTGCATTTCGACAGGCATCGGCACCGACAATATTGATATTGTTTTGAATGAATTGGACGCGCTCGCCAGTTTTGACCTCGAAACCCGGCAGCCAAAAACAGCATCTAAACCGTTGACTTTCATTCGGTTAGGCACTTCGGGAAGCATCCAAAAATCTGTTCCGGTGGATTCGTTTTTGGTTTCAGAGGCCGCTTTTGGTTTGGATATTTTACTGCATTTTTATGTGCCGCGCGGCCATGAATTTTTGAAAAATGAGTGGGTTGAAAAATTGACCGCCAAAAATTGGCCGCTGCCTGCCCTACCCTATTTTGTAACTGCCGACAAATATCTACTCGAAATTTTTTCAAAAGATTTTTTGCGCGGAATCACGGCCACAAATTCTGGTTTTTATGCCCCGCAGGGTCGGCAAATTCGGGCTGAAAATGCCATCCCAGATTTGATAAATATTTTACAAACCTTTGATTTTCAGGGAACTCGCATTACAAACCTCGAAATGGAAACGGCTGGGATTTATGGTTTGTCAAAAATTTTGGGACACCGGGCGGTCTCGTTGAACGCGATTTTGGCCAACCGGGCGGACGGTACTTTCAGCCGAAACCCGGAGCGGACGGTCAAAAAAATGATTGAATTGAGTTTGGAAAAAATTTGCAACGGATGTTGATTTTCTATTTTTTCCCATACTTTCACGCTTGCAAACTCTCCACAAAATTTTCTAACCAAAAAAAAATTACAGATGAATCTCTCTATTTTTCCCAAAAAATCTTTGGGATTTTTCACCACAGCGTTGTTCGCAATTTTGCTTTTTTTCGTTTCCACGACATTTCAATCATGTAAATGTCCGTACAGCGCGTCAGCTGTGGAAACGACCCAAAAACTCAATAAATCCGTCCCGGAATTGATGGAAATGGCGGTTACAAAAAAGTACGACGACGCCTCGGCTAACATTGTTTTGGTCAAAAACGACATCGAATCGGCATTGAACACAGCTAAATCGGAAAAATGCAGGAAAGAAATCGCCGAAATGTGGCGGGTTTTCCGCGATGAACAGGCCAACCCGTTTTTTGAGCAATGGAAAACGAAAGGCAAATTGGACAAGGATTTTGTGAAAAATTATGCCGCCTCGGTCAAAAAAAGCCTTGATGCCATTTTGCGTTCAGAAAAAGCGAAGAAAAAATAGGCGGTTGCCGTTGTTGGCGAGGAGGCCAACAACGGCAAAATTTTCACTTTAAACAAACCTCAAAAATTCTGAACAAATCGTAAATCTAATTTCTTAAATCGTAAATTTTAAAATTATGCCAAAGCAAGATATTGAAAAAGTAATCGACAAAGTAGATGATGAAATTGTCGGAATCGCCAAAGATTTTGTCAAACGCCGCCGCGAAGCCTACGAAACGGCATTGAAATCTTTGAAAGAAAAAATGAAAGAGGACACGGTTCGGTACGCTGAATTGCTGGAAGACAAAAAAATCTCCGCCGAAGATTTTGACCTTTTGATAAAAGGCCGGGCGGCGCAACTCAAAATTGAGGTGCTCGAACAGGCCTCCATTTCGAAGACAAAATTCAATATGATGTCCGACCAAATGGTGCTTGTACTGATTCGTGGAGTGATTTCGCTGGTTATTGCTTTGTAAAAACTAAAATTGTTGGAGTTGTTTTTTTTCACCCCAACAATCCGGCGCGATTGATTTCTTTCAAAATTTTGTGCGCCAAATCCAAAGCCGCCACGCCATCTGACAAGGTGACTGGCGGCTTTTCATTTTTCAAAATGCTCGCCGCGAAAGTTTCGAGTTCCAATTGAATGGCATTGACCGGTGCTGTTTCGGGCATTTGGAGTTGCAGCCATTTTTTTCCGGCGGGCGTTTCAAATTCCATCAAGTTTTCGAGCGGCGGCAGGTCGGCGGCATCGGTGCGAAAAAGACGCACAGTTTGGGCAGTTTTTTCAAAAAAATCAAGGCTAATGTAGGCATCTGGCTGGAAAAGGCGCATTTTTCGCATCTGTTTCATCGAAATCCGAGATGCGGTGAAGTTGGCGACAGCGCCATTTTCAAATTCAATCCGGGCGTTTGCAATGTCAGGCGTGTTGCTCAACACTGCCACGCCGCTCGCGCTGACCCTTTTTACTTTTGACGGGATGAGGTGCAAAACCAAATCCAAATCGTGGATCATCAAATCCAAAACCACCGAAACATCCGTGCCGCGCGGCTGAAATGCCGCCAACCGATGGCTTTCGATAAACATGGGACGCAGCCCCAAATCTTTCACGCCCAAAAAAGCGGGATTGAATCTTTCGACGTGGCCCACCTGGATTTTCAGGCCGGTTTCCGCCTCGATTTTCAAAAGCCGTCGGCCTTCGGCAACAGTTTGAGTGGCGGGTTTTTCCAAAAAAATATGTTTTCCGGCGAGCAAACATTTTTTTGCCAACGCAAAATGGGCGGGCGTCGGCGTCACGATGTCCACTGCGTCCACTTCGTCCAGCAAATTTTTCAGGTTTGAAAAACGCCGCAAACCGAATTGTTCGATGGCTTTCGCGGCGTTCGATTCGTCTGGTTCAAAAAACCCCACCAAATCCCAGCAATCGGTGGCGAGCAAACATTTTATATGGATTCTTCCGAGGTGGCCTGCGCCGAGCAAGCCTATTTTGAGGCGTTGGATTTTGGACGATGGACTTTGAACAGGCATTTTTGAAATAGGATTTTTCTAAAAAATTGGGCAAACTTTGAAAGTTTTGGGCGGCGGCACGGGGATAATGCGGTAAACCAGTGCGAATTCTGGCCCGCCCCGTCTTTGGGTTGCGATGTCAAAATCTGAAATATTCAGGTCGTAACTCAGCCCAGCGGTCAGGCCGTTGTATTCAATTTGAACGGCAGGAATCAAAGCATCGCCGAGGCGAAAACCGCCCGAAAATTGTAGCGCGATTTTTCGTCCAACCACATTTGAAAACCAAAAACGGTAGCCAGCACCGACGATATTTTCGAAGTTTTTGGCCATTCTTTGGCCTTGGGCAAACAAAACGAGGTCGGTTTTTGAAGAAATTTGGGCATAACCAATGCCACCAAAAGTCAATCGCAGCGGCAATTTTGCCGTTTCATCTTCCCGAAAACTGACGACGGGACGGTTCAAATGACTTCCAGAAATCCCAAAATCAACCTGATTTCGGCTGTCCGGATTTTCAAAATGCCAATTCACGCCAGCCGAAATAGTGGGTTTGAATTTTGAGGAATTTTGCAAAATTTCTTTTATCGGCAGGTTTTGGTCAAAGTTTTCGCCGTTCCATTGATTTTTAAATTTCAGGCCAGAAATATCAAAAGTCCGCTGCGCGAAACCGGCCGAAAAACCAACCGAAATGGCCTGATTTTCACCCAAAGCATGCGCCGCCGCCGCTGAAACCCCAATTTGCGACCACGACAAACCCGCGTCGCCAGCCTTGTCCCGAAAAACGGTCAGCCCGCCGTTCAAAATCCAAGTGCCTCGGTTCATGATTTTTGAATCGAAAGCCGCGCCGAAAGTTTGAAAATCAACCGGAACGCTTGCCCACTGGTTTCGATAAATGCCTGCGAAACGCATCGAACCTTTGAAAATACCAGTTTGCGCCGGGTTGGCGAAGGTGGGTTGGAGGTAAAATTGGGAAAAATGTAAATCTTGCGCGGTCAATTTCGCCGCAGAAAACAGGAGACTGGCAAGTAAAAAAAAGGGTAATTTTTGCTTCATATTTGAGTCGTTTGCAACAGAAATTTGTCAATTTGGAAGAACCGGAAAACACCCGGTTTGCTACTTTTACAATCAACCTTGCCAGATGATATCCTTGCCTTTTCGGATGTACTGCCGAATATTTACCCAAAAAGCGACAAATAAATAGACAATCAGCGGTGAACCCATGGCTATAAAAGAGGTGTAAATAAAGTATTTCCGCACCGCGGAGGGTGCTATTTCCATTTTTTCGCCGAGATATTGACAAACACCGAAGGCGTTTCGCTCGACAACATCTTTAAACCAATTTTGAAGCATTATTTGAAACGATGAACGATGAACGATGAACGATGAACGTCGGGCGCTTTTTGAGTTTTTCCGCCATTCAACATTTATCATTCATCACTAAAAAAATGGATTCTGAAATTCCGGGTTTTTCGTGAAAACAGTGTCGGTCAAAGTATGGAGGAATTTCACGATTTTCGCCCGGTTTTCCATCGAAAGTGTATCGTATTTTATCGGATTCGAACCCAAAATTTTGAACCCAATTTGGTTGATAAATGGGTCTTCGTTTGGGCTGGTTTTTCCATGCACGCCGTAGTGATTTAGCACTTCTTCCAAAGTTTTGAACCGCCCGTCGTGCATATATGGGGCAGTCAATGCAATGTTTCGGAGTGTTGGCGTGCGGAATTTGCCATTGTCCTTCCGGTTTCCGTTGAATTTGCCGAGTCCCTTGTCTGGAAAATAGTCCAGAGAGTCAACATTTTCGAGGCCATTATTAAAAAATTGGTTGCCCGTCAAAGTGATGCCGCCATGACAATGAAAACACTGGCCATCCGGCAAATTCACACCAAAAACACCCGCTTCGTCAAAATATATGATTTTCCCGTCTACCTCGTCGTCGTCGAAAACGTTTTTATCCACGTTTTCATAAATATCATATTTCGACTTTCCCGAACCAATCAAAGTACGTTCAAATTGGGCGATGGCTTTGGCAGCCAATTCTTTCGTGATATTTGCTTTATTTGAAATACCGAATGCTTTTCTAAATTTTTCTGGGTAAGTTTTGTGGTTTTTCAACCTGCTCACAACATTTGTCCAAGTGTTGTGCATTTCCACCGGATCCTCGACCGGGCGCAGGGCTTGGTCTTCCAAACTTGGCGAGCGGCCATCCCAAAAAAGTCCGGTGAAATAATTGGCCGAAGTGACGTACGCAACATTGTACAAACTCATCGCGCTGCGTTTTCCAAACAGGCCGTCAATTCCTATCGAAACGGCTTTTCCATCCGTAAAACTTTTGGCAGGTTCGTGGCAAGTCGAGCAAGATTGGGTCGAGTCACCCGAAAGAATTGGGTCAAAAAACAACATCCGACCGAGTTCGATGCCCTGAACCGTCATTGGATTGTCCGCAGGAATTGGGACTTCTGGGTAAAAACTGGGTTTTTTGATGACATAATTGGTTGGATTGTATGGAATATCGGTCAAATCACCTTCGATGACCGGAGCCGGTTCAATATTTTTACAACCAATTATTAAAATGAAAATCCCCAAAAACAAAGTTGCCCCGCACAACGAGATGTATTTTTTGAAAAATTTAGATTTCATTTTCAGGCTGTTTTTATGGTTTTACAGAAACGGTGTTGATAAAATTTTCCAACAATTTTGCCGCCAAACCTAAATCACTGGGAGTGCCGCCGGTCGCTTGATTTTCGGGATCGGTCAAATCCAGCAGTTTCCCATTTATCCAAAACAGTTTTTTCAAATCAATTTCGATGGTAAAACTATTTTTTGCCGTCGTCAAATCAATCGGAACGGTCATCGAACCGACGCGATAAACATCGTTGGAGGTAGTCGAACCAGCGTGGTAACTCAAAAAAGTTTCCATGTCCGGACTGGCATCGAGGTTGGCTTCGATTTCTATTTTTGAAAAAATATAACTTTTCCAGCCCAACCAAAATTCAATTTCATTGGCCAGCGGATGTCCAGCGGGGAAATTGGACGGCTTCAATTTATTGAGTGTCGGTTTCACGCCGAACCCGATTTTCAAACCATCATACGTGTCAGATTTGATGCTTTTGGCCGTGAAAGTTTTGGTTTGAGCCAACGGACTGGTGGGGTTGGAGAAAAAATTAAAATATTCGATTTCGGAAAGCAGGGTTTCCTGCCCATTTTTTAGAAGCGAAATGTCGGAGAGATACAGCGTAAATGTATTGAAATCAAGCGTTTGGCCGTTGGCAAGTTCCAAAACTTTGTCTTTTTCCAAAACCTGCCCATCGAAAGTTGCCTTCACCGAAACGGTGATGTCTTTTGAAGTTGGCTCGACCACAGGTTCGTCAATTTTATGACAACCAAAAAGTAAAAAAAAGGTGGCGGCGAAAAGCAAAACGAGATTTTTCATGTGCAAAAATTTATTTGATTGGTAAAATTTAGGAGCAAAGTTGAATCAAACCTATTGTGAAACGCTAAAACTACTCGGCAAGTTTGAGACAATTTTTGACTTCAACTGTAAATTATCATTGTCAGAAAGTTTCACGCCCGCAAACCACTCGGCAAAATCAACCTTCAAAATTAACTCAAAATCATGGCCGACCTGGTGATTGAAATCACCCGCAAAAGTCAACGGCGAAATCGGAAGGTCTTTTTTTGTCCAAAAAATCGTGTCGGGCAAAGTGGCTGAAAACGTGTCGCGGGCAAATTCCATTCTCAAAAACCGGTAGCCTTCGGTTTCATTTTCCCACATTTTTTCAGATTGGGTGAACAACGGGTGGGTTTTTGATGCTTCGGTTGGCTTCACTTTGTTGGCCGCGTCGGTCAATCCAATTCTAAAATTGACGGTTGAAAATTTGCCGTCGGGCAAAAATTCACCGAGCGAAAAAACGGATGGCGTTCGGCGGACGATTGAAAAATCATTTTTGAAAACATTTTCCACGCCGTTGGGGAAAGTTTTGAGGTGGACGGTATCGGTCGGTTCAAAAGTTTCACCGTTTTTAATCAGTTGAAAATCAGAAAGATAAAAAGTAATCGCTTTGATTTTTATCCACTCGCCGTTTTCCAATTGATATTTTCTATCGGGTATGTAAACCAGTGAGTCAAAATTTTGCTCGACCGAAATTTTCAATTTTGGATATTCGCAGCAGCAATTTTCGTCGGCGGTTGCCTGAAAATTGGTGGCTTCAATTTCGAGGCAACCGGAAACAGGTTTGTAGCAATTTGAAAAAAGCAAGGACAAGAGGCCGAGCAACAATTTGAATTTCATTTTTCAGGTAATTTTTCTGGAGGT
>JANNMS010000087.1:0-21670 GCA_031398055.1 Saprospirales bacterium
GCCGCAATTTTCGCAGGTCGCAGACCTGCCGACACCACGTTTCGGGTCGCAGACCCTCACGAGCAGCGGCATTTTAATTATCATTTCCATCAATAAAATCATTTTCGCCCCGCTCGCGCTGCTCGTTTTTTGGGATTTCCCGAAAAAAAACACGCCCAACCGTTTTCAAATTTTACTAAAAAAATCACTTTTCGTCGCGTCCATTTTTGCGGCAGCGGCAATTTGGGCAAATATTTCGAACCAAAATTTCATCCCATTCGACAAATACCACCCCGATTTTCGCCTCGGCCAAACCTTGAACGAAGGCGTGGACCCAGCCGCTCAACTTGATTTTATCCTTCAAAATCCGCTAAAATTTGTGGGCATCGCGGCTCGCGGATTTTTCAAAGAATTACCTTCGACGGCTGCACATTTGGTTGGAAAATTTGGCTGGGAAAAAAATTATTTGCCCAGTTTTTGGATTGGTTTGCTGTGGCTGGCATTCGCAGCGGTCATTTTTTTGGAAAATTCTGGGGGCAAAAATTTATTAAAAATAGGGCAGCGGTGGCTGGCAGTTTTTGTCGTAATTTGTTGTCTGTCAATGTTTTCGGTCACGATGTTTTGCCTTTGGCATCCGGTGGGCAGTCCGGTTTTGACCAATTTTCAGGGCAGGTATTTTGTGCCGCTCGTGCCGCTGGTGGCTTTGGTTTTTTCATTTTCAAAATTTCAAAAAGTCCCGGAACGTGTTGAAAAACTGATTTTTAAAATTGCGTTCGCGGTGCTTTTTTTCAGTCAATTTGCCCTGATCTTTTCAATTTGGCAGCGGTATTTTGACACGTTTACGAGACTTTAAAAGTTTCGTAAACGTCGGCTTCAACTTTTTGACTCGTCAACTTTTTAACTCAAAAAAATGTCAAAAGCAATTATCATCGGCGGCGGAATCATCGGTTTGAGTTCCGCCTATTTTTTGCAAAAAGCGGGCTGGGACGTGACCGTTTTGGAAAAAAACGACCTCGCTGACAACTGTTCTTTCGGAAATATGGGCTATTTGTCGCCCTCGCACCTCGTTCCGCTGGCCGCGCCGGGCATGATTGAGCAGGGTTTTTTGTGGATGTTTGACAAAAAAAGCCCGTTTTATGTGCGCCCGGAATTGAGTTGGCGGCTGGTGGATTGGGGTTTGAAATTCATGCGTTCGGCCACGAAAAAGCACGTCGAACGCAGTGCGCGGCCACTTTCGGAACTGCTGATTTTCAGCCGCAACCTGTTTTTTGATTGGGCAAAAAACGAACCGCTTGATTTTGATTTGGAAAAAAAGGGCTGCATCATGTGGTACAAAACCGCAAAAAAACAGGCCGAAGAACTCGAAAACGCCCGCGCCGCCGAGCAAAATGGTCAAAAAGTATCCTACATCAAAAGCCGCGAGGAAGCCGCAAAATTTGAGCCCGACCTGCCACCCGACGTTTTGGGTGGCATACTTTACGAAGAAGATGCACACCTGCGACCGAACGAATTGATGAAACAATTGCCCGCACTTTTGGAAAAAAGGGGCGTAAAAATTTTTAAAAATACAGAAGTTACAGGTTTTGAAAAATTTAAAAATGGAAAAATTTCGTCAGTTTTGGTTGGTGAAACGCGGCACGACGCGGACGTTTTTGTGCTGGCCGCCGGTTCGTGGTCGCCCGACTTGGCCAAATTGGCTGGCGAAAACCTGAGTTTGATGCCCGGAAAAGGCTATTCGATGGACATTCAAAACCCGGTGAAAAAACTGAATTTTCCCTGTATTTTCCTCGAAGCAAAAGTGGCTTTGACCCCGTGGAAAAACGCGCTGCGCATCGGCAGCACGATGGAAATTGGCAAAATCAACGACGAAATCATGTTCCCCCGGGTGCAGGGCATTTTGGAAGCGGTGCCGAAATTCATGCCCGGCTACCTCGACGACCCGGCGTTCCGCGAGATTTCTGATTTTGAAAAATTAAAGAAAAATTTGCGGCAGCGGGTTTGGTTTGGCTTTCGCCCGGTTTCGCCAGATGGAATGCCGTACATTGGTTTTTCACCAAAACATGATAATTTGATTTATGCAACCGGCCATGCGATGTTGGGTTTGAGCATGGGCGCGGGGACTGGAAAATTGGTGACGGAATTGGCCGGCGGGGAAAAAACGAGCATTGATTTGGCGGCGTTCGACCCGTGTCGTTTTGCTTGAAAATTCGCTAAAAAATTTAACAAACCACCCATTTTGGCAACACGCCGACAACTCCTGCGGTTAAAATATTGATAAACGGCAACGACCGAACCGACGAAACGCCGCAAGGTTGTTTCTTTGTCTCCCGAAATTAAAAGATGATTTTCAAATAAAATTTTTATGAAAATAAGACTTCTCACATTGCTTCTGGGCGTTTTCTCTACCATTTTTTTGGTCGCTCAAAACCCGGTCAAATGGTCGTACAGTTCAAAAGATGCCGGGAACGGCCAATTTGACCTCGTTTTTACCGGCACGATCGACGATGGCTGGTACACGTATTCCCAATTTTTGGAAAGTGAAGATGGGCCGGTGGCTTCCAGTTTCACTTTTGACCTGAAACCACATTTCAAATTGGTGGGAAAAGCCGTCGAATCTGGGGAAATAATCAAGGTCTACGACAAGGTTTTTGGGATGAATTTGACCAAATTCAAACACAAAGCCGTGTTCACGCAGCGCGTTCAGGTCTCCGATTTTTCAAAACCGATTGAAGGTTATTTTACCTACATGACCTGCAACGACGAGATGTGCCTGCCGCCAAAAGATGTGGATTTTAAATTTTCACTGACCGCTCCGTCGGGCGGAAATGGTGCTGCGCCGAACCAAAATTCGCCGGTTTCACCTTCCCAAAATGCCAATCCAAAAGATGCAAAAAATGGCGGAACGGGTGCGATGACGCCTGCGCCGGGAAATATTTCACCAAATATCGACGAAAAAAAAACGGTTGAAGCACCAGCCGTTTTAGATGCCATAAATCCAATCCCGACGCAGCCCGGCGCAACACAACCTGCTGAAAACCAACCAACTACGCCCGGCTTTGTAAACCCACCGCCGCCCGACGACCCGCGTTTTCAAGGTTTTTACGATGCAAAAAGGGACATCAATTCTGCCCAATTTGTCAATCAATGCGGCGTCGTCGAAGCCGCCGACCCGACTTGGTGGTGGGTGTTTTTCGGTGGATTTTTGGGCGGTCTGCTGGCTTTGCTGACGCCTTGCGTTTTTCCGATGATCCCGATGACGGTGACTTTTTTTGTAAAAAGGTCGAAAGACCGTGCGTCCGGTTTGAAAAACGCGATTTGGTACGGCGCGAGCATCATTATAATATATGTCGGCATCGGTTTGATTTTGACCTCGCTTTTTGGTGCGACGATTTTGAACGATTTGAGCACAAATCCATGGTTCAACGTGGCGTTTTTCCTGATTTTTCTGGTTTTCGCCTTGTCGTTTTTTGGGCTTTTTGAAATCACGCTGCCCGAAAAATGGGTCACCGGCAGCGACCGGATGGCCGACAAAGGTGGTTTGATGGGCATTTTTTTCATGGCTTTTACTTTGGCTTTGGTTTCGTTTTCGTGCACGGGCCCGATTGTCGGGACGTTGCTGGTCGAAACGGCAAAATCGAACGCGGGGACGGCACTTTTTGGGTTCATTCCGGTGCGTCCGTTGATTGGGATGTTTGGTTTTTCGTTGGCTTTGGCTTTGCCGTTTGGTTTGTTCGCCGCGTTTCCGGGTTGGCTCCAATCTTTGCCAAAATCGGGCGGCTGGATGGACAATGTGAAAATTTCGCTCGGCCTGCTCGAAGTCGCGCTGGCACTCAAATTTCTTTCGACCGCCGACATGGTGATGCACTGGGGCATCCTCAAATTTGAGATTTTCTTGGCACTTTGGCTGCTCGTCGCGGTGGTTTTGGGCTTGTACCAACTCGGAATTTTCAAATGGAAGGGCGCGACCGGCAAACTGACTCCGGCACGTTTGGCCATCGGATTGGGTTCGTTGGTCTTCGCGGCATACATGGCGAACGGTCTTTTCAATTATAAATCGCTCTCGGTTTTGTCGGGCATCGCGCCGCCGGTGCATTACAATTATTTCAGGCCGATGGAATGCCCGCACGGCTTGGACTGTTTTCACAATTTTGACGATGGTTTGGCGGAGGCAAAACGGCTGGGCAAGCCACTTTTTGTGGATTTTACGGGTTACGGCTGCGTGAATTGCCGGAAAATGGAGGAAAATGTGTGGCACCTGCCGGGCGTTTTCGAGCATTTGAAAAATGACTACGTCGTCGTGTCTTTGTATGTTGATGACAAGGAGCGGCTTTTTCCAGATGATAAATTTAAATACCTGCTCGACCCGCGGACGGGCGATAAAATGCGGACAGTCGGCGATAAATGGAGTGCTTTTCAGGTCAATAATTTCGCGGTGACCGCCCAACCGTACTACGTTTTGATGTCGAACGACGGCAAAACTTTGCTCAACCAACCGACAGATTACAACGGTGGAAAAGATCCGAAAGCCTACCAAGCCTTTTTGGATTGCGGGTTGGATGCTTTTAAAAAAGTGCAAAATGGCGGTGGGGATTTGTTGGGCAAAAAATAAATGATTTTCAAAGTAAACGAAGGTGTTGAATTTCTGGATGGAAATTTTACCTTTGCAGCCCAAATTTCACATCCACAATTTTTTCATTTCATTTAAAAGGAGAATTTACATGCTCATCGTTGAAATTAAAGACGGCGAACCGATCGACAAAGCGTTGAAACGCTACAAACGCAAATTTGAAAAATCTGGCACGCTGAAAGAATTGCGCCGCCGCAAGGCTTTTTCAAAACCGTCTGTCCAACGTCGTACCGAAGTCCTCAAAGCGGTTTACAAAGAGGATATGTACGGCAACAAAAACGACTAAAAAAGCAGTAGGATAATTAGATAATGGGATGAATCAGCCCATTTCCCTTTTTAAAATTATCTAATTATCATGTTTTTCGAAGATACTTTCTACAATTATATCAATTTCGAGCGTCGGTACGCGGCCAGCACCCGCAGGATTTACTGGACTGACGTAAACGAATTCATCGGTTTTTGCACCGAGTCACAATGCCTTACCACGGTTCACGAGGTAAGGCATTTGCACGTTCGGTCGTGGATTGTCGAGTTGATGGAAAGCGGCCTGAACCCGGCGACCGTCAAATTGCGCATCACCAGCCTGAAAGCCTATTTTCGGCTGCTGAAAAAACGCGCCATCGTCGAAAAAAACCCGATGATAAAAATCATCGCCCCGAAATTCGGGAAACGCCTGCCGCAGTTTGTCGAGGAAAAACACCTCGATTTTTTGTTCAACAAAGTTGATTTTCCGGCAGATTACCGGGGTCAGCGCGATCGGATTATCATGGAAATTTTGTACTCGACCGGGATGCGCCGCGCCGAAATTGGCAGTTTAAATATCCATGATATTGATTTTGACCGGTCAAATATTCGTGTTTTTGGAAAAGGTTCGAAAGAACGTTTGATTCCGTTCACCCGTTTGCTGTACGATTTATTGAACGATTACCTCGATATCCGGAAACGGAATTTCCCATTTATTTCCGAAGTCGCGCTGCTTTTGAACAAGGAAGGAAAACGCCTGCCGGACAGCACGATTGGCAATATTTGCAAACGGTATTTGTCTTTGGTCACGAATATCGAGAAGCGCAGCCCGCACGTTTTGCGGCATTCTTTTGCCACGCACCTCGCCAATCACGGCGCGGATTTGAATGCCATCAAAGAATTGCTCGGCCACGCGAGCCTTGCCAGCACGCAGATTTATACGCACAATTCGATTGAAAAATTGAAACGGGTTTATGACCAAGCGCACCCGAAAAGCAAGAGCGAGGAGTGAAAAGATATTGGGAAATTGGGATATTTTCAAATGTCATTCCCGCGCCAGCCCGCGAATCTGCCGCACCTTCCCCACATTTTCTATTTTTTCAAAAAGAGACGTCGCGTCCTGCACCTCGCGGTACGAAAAATATTGCATTGCCCCGCCGAGCATCGCCATCCACCACGAAAAATAAACGATGCACGAGGCCACGAACGTCAGCAAAATGGTCATAAAATGTTGGATGTTTTCGCCGCCCGTCTGGACGTTCCAACTGAGCAACTCGGCCACCAAACTGAAAAATTGGGAGTCCAAAAACAGGAAACTGATCAAAGCCAAATTGGCCACGATGAAACCCACCCAAACCCCGATTTTCCAGCGCATCAATTGCACAGCACGAAAAAATGCCGTGAACGGGTTGAGCGTTTCGCGGTACAAAATGAACGCCCACAACGGCAAAAAGGCAAATCCCAAAGCCAAAGCCGCCCATTCGTAAATATTTGCGTCCATCTGAAAAATGACAATCAAACCGAGTGCCGGCAAAACCGCAGAAAAAAGGGTCATAAATCGGTAGAATTTCCCGGCAGGTTCGCGCAGGATTTCGGGCATTTCATTTTCGACGGTTCGGAAAGCCAAAAACGCGAGGCTGGACATCAAAATCAGTTGCAGCGGCAGCAAAAAATTGATTTCAGCATTGTAAAAAAAATCTTCCGCGCCCGTCAAAACACCGAACAATTGCCGTTGAAAAACGAAGGTGCCGGACACGCCGTCGGGCGCAAATTGCATCACCGAAATTAGAAAAATGACGCTCGCCGCGAGGATGCCGGTGATCATCGGTTTTGGGTTGCGTTTCAGGATTGTAAAAACGTCGGAAAAAATTTCGCCCGATGATTTGATGCCGTAAAATTCGAGGGCGTGGACGCGATCGGGCGGCAATTCGTGTTCTTTTCCAGCGTTTTCAAAGCCTTTTTTGGCTTTTTCTTTTGGCAAAAAAACAAAATACCAGAGCACGAATGCCAGCGAAGTAAGGATAAAAAGTGCCCGCACGACGTCGGGCGTTTCGGTAAAACGGGTCAAAAAACCTTCAAAAAAAGCGGCCAAAATGAACACCGGAATCAGGCCGAGAAAAATTTTCATCCCACGTCGCACCGACATTTGGAAGGCTTGCGTCCGGGTGAAAGTCCCCGGAAAAAGCAGTCCGCTGCCCATCGTCAAACCTGCCGCCCCGGCAATCACGATGGCACTAATTTCCAAAGTGCCGTGAATCCAAATGGTCAAAAATGACTCCCAAAACAGACCTTTTTCAATGAAAAAATATTGAAAAACGCCGACCATCACACCATTTGACAAAAGCAAAAACACGGTGCCGATGCTCGCCACGACGCCCAAAACGGCGGTCAGCATGGCCACAAAAATATTGTTGAACGCAATGCCCAGCGACATGCCGAACGCCTCGCGGTCTTTGTAAACGGCCATCGGGTCGCCCGCTTCGATGTTCCGCAGCGTCATTTCGACATAACTATCGCCCAAAATGATGCGCGCAAAATCGGGGTCGATTTTGCTCGAAACGACGCCGACCGCCATCGCAAAAACAAAAATCAGGAAGGAAAGCAACAGCGTCCGCCGGGCTTCCCACATGACTTGCGGGATGTCGTCGCTCCAAAATGTGCGGAGCCGCGATTTTGGAAAAGTGCGGCCGCGATAAATGTTGTGGAAAATGCGCTGGGCCAGACTGTTCAGGTAAAAACGCACCGAGCGGTTGGGGTAAAACGTGCGGGCAAACGACAAATCGTCCGTGATTTGGACGTACAAATCGTTCAAGTGCGCCGGGTCGAGGCGTTCGTCGCGGAGCATTTCTTCAAATTCCGCCCATTTTTGCTGGTTTTGCTCGATGAACTTGGTCTCTTTCATATTGGTTATTGGTTATTGGGGAATTGGGAAAATGGTTATTGGGAAATTTGTTATTGGGAAATTGGGGAATTAGAGTTGGGCAATTTCCCAATAACCAATTCCCCAATTTCCCAATAACCAATATTAGTTTAATTTAAAAGGTGCGCACATAAAAAATTCCGGGATTTCGACCTCGAACGACGAGCCGTCGGATTTTCGGATCATCAAATATTGGCCGCGCATTTTGCCCATTTCAGTGGTCAAATCGCAAAAAGACGTGTATTCGTGCGATTGGCCGGGTGCTAAAACCGGTTGTTCGCCCACCACGCCGTCGCCCTCGACGATCCGAACGATGCCCACCGAATCAAAAATCAACCATTTCCGCTTCATCAATTGGACGGTGAACGGGCTGCTGTTTTCAATCGTGATGTGGTAGCCAAAATAAAATTGATTGGCCAACGGATTGGAGTGGTCGGGCAAATATTGGGTGACGACGGAGACGGCGATGCCGTTGGTGGTGATTGTCATTTTTGGAAAAAAGTTTGTGCAAACTTAATCTGATTTTGGGTTTTGGTGCTGCTCAAAAATCTAAAAATTAGTTTTGAATCACTGTTTTATCAAACACTTTCCAAAAATGTGGGGCTGTTTTTTGTCCCAAATTTTCAAAAAATAAACCCCGCCGGGCAGGTTTGGGATTTGCCAACGAACGCCAGCGGAAAGTTTTTGCGGGTCAAAATTCTCGGAAAAAACGGTGCTGCCGAGGTTGTTTATCAATTGGAATTGGCAGTTGCCGGGCAGTTGGTTTTCGATTGATTTGATGAAAATTTCGTTGAAAAATGGGTTGGGGGAGATTTCAAAACCAGCCTGTGATGCCTCGCCGGTCGAAGTGATCCCAAAAATATTCCAAAAAATGGTGCTGTCGCAGCCATGAATTGTTTTGTAATTCCACTTGATGGTTTGAAAATTAGGCTTGACGATGTAACCGGAAACGTTTTGGCCGATGGCCAACGTGGTGTCAATCGTGTTTTTGAACGATGGAAAAACATGGATATGGGTCAACAATGTGTTTGTGCCATAATAAAAGGTGTCAATTTTGCTGAATGTCGTGTCCTTGAAAATCTCGATGCCCAAAAACAGCCCGCCGGGACAAAATGCGGTGTCTTTTTTTGTAAAAATGTTCAGTTTGTCAATGGACAAAACCGTGGCATTTGTGGTAATCGGCGCGTTGTTGTCAAAAAAAATCTGCGCGGTATTGTAAAATTGAGAATTGTAAGAGGCATCCTTTTTAATTCGAACAGTGAATTGCACAAAACCTTCGGAGGTCAATTCATTGGTTTGTTTTGCTGGCAAATTGATTTTTTCAAAACGAAAAGTAACCGTTCCATTTTCCGTCATCGAAAAAATGTAGGGATGGCTGGATGCCCCCGGAACGATGGTCGGGCGGTCAATCAAATAAGGCAGCGCATCTTTCACGACCACCGAATATGCGGTGTCGTTGCCGGTATTTTGAAAACGGATGAGATAATGCAAGGTTGAATCGCGGGAAATAAAATTGCCCGGTTTCCTGCCGGGTGGATAAACCGATTTGTCGTTCGGATCAAAAGAATTAACCACGCCCCGGCAAAATTTTGCAAAAAATGGCTGGAACGAACCAAAATTCAAATCATCGGCAGGCAGGCACAACGAATCCGGTGAAATTTTGGCAGTCGAACAAAGCGTGTCGCCAATTTGGGCGTCGCAACTGGTTTTGAAATGGATGGTGATTTTTCCATTTTCCAACGACGCGACGTCCGGCAAATCGAAAATCAAGGTTTGACCGTTGACCGAAGTTGGTGGCAGGCTGGCAGCCTGAAATTCCAGTTTTTCATCCAATTCGACCATGATTTTTGGTGAAAAGGCAGTTGCTGCGCCTAGGTTTGAATATTGAATTTGAAAATTTCCATCGGAGCAAGGCCGGAACCGCGGTGCAGCGAGGTCAATATTCAAAAGCGGGCAATCGATTTTTCTTTGAATTGGAAAATCAATCGTGTCAATATTTCCCAGTAAAAAATTTGCGGAAAAATAGTCCACGCAAGATTGAAAATAGGGGTGGACTTTTGGGTAAAAACTGATTTGGCCGAGCGGTGTCACCACCTCAAAAAAACCATTCGTATCGGTTGAGATAAAATAATCGGGGTAGACATTTTTGGTCAAAATGAGGTTTGGGAACGGCGGTTCGCCTGTGTCGAATTTGCAATTTTTGTTTTCGTCAATAAATGTGCGGCCAAAAACGCGGGACGGTTGGAAATTTCCGAGGCTGTCGGTTTTCAAAATGTAGGCATGGTTGTCCCAAACGGCCGTGAGAATCAAACCCTTATCATGTAAAATGAATAAACCGTTGGCGGAAAAAGGAACGGCCAGTTTTTTCTTTGATAAAATATCCCCGGAAAACGAGATATTGGTCAAAACCGGGCCATTGTCTTTGAGCACCAACAATAAAGTGCCGTCATTTTTTTGTTTGATATCGCCGATTTCAATATTTTTGGTGCCTTCGTTCATGGAAATAGTTTGGAGCAAGTCTCCGGTCGTTTCGGAATAAACATCCATCCTGCCACCTTCCACCGAACCCATCGAACCGTAATAATTTGAGATCACCGCAATTTTTCCGCCCGATTCAAAAAGCCAAATCCCATAATTGGTGCCGGGAGTTGTGAATTGCACAGATTTGTCCAACAAAACATCGCCAGCCGGGGAAAGCACGAGCAGGATGCGTTCAAGAATTGGAAAAAATTGGCCGAGAAATGCATAACCATGCACATTGCAAACGACCACAAAATTTCCGCTGGAATCCACCAAAATGCTTTGCGTTGAAAAATGTGCCCCTTTCAAAGTACTTGAAAACCGTGTTTTCTGCCAAATCAACTGGTTTTGGGCATCAAAAAATTCTACCACAAGGTTTGAATCTTGTTTCCCAGCGTTCAAAAATTTGCCGTCAGCCAGCATCGGGCGGTTTCGGATTCCACCCGAAGTTGCCGGGAAACTTCCGGTTTGGGTTTGATTTAATTGCCCATCGAAATGAAAAACATCAGCCTTGTTTCCGGGAAAAAAGAAAGTTGCGGCGGTTTCGTCATCCGGCAGTTTCTGAAAAATGTAGTTGAAATCCCTCCCAAACCCAGTCGCAACGTTGGGTGTATTTTTATTGACGGCCAGTAAATTGCCGGAGACATCAATTTTGACCATTCCTTTTCCAACCGCCTGTTGTCTGTCTTTTGATACCATGAATAAAAGATTGCCGGTCTCCGTTTCGAGCAAGGGGTAGGCATCGTAAAAATCGGGCAACAAAAGTTCCCATGTTTGGGCATTCAAATTGGGCGAAAACAACTGGACGAGCGTCCAAAAAATTGAAAATCGGAGCAGCTGGCGGAAATTTTTCATTGGAAATGAATTTTTTGAGTGATGAAAAACAAAAGTAAACCAAGAATTTGAAATCAAATCCGACTTATTTAACCCATTGATTTTCAACACCAATCCACCCCAAAACCACCCACCCATTTTCAAACCTGTGCCAAAATTCGCCTCATTTCCAATCAGTTATGAAAAAATACTTTCGGTTTTTTTTCAAAATAGTTTGTCTGTGAAATTTGGGTTTGATACTTTTGCGCGCCCTTTTGAGGAGGGTCTTTAAAAATGATGAATGATGAATTATAAATGATGAATGCCACGAGTTAGCCAGTTTTTTGGGAGGCTCGAACTTTCATTTTTTTAAAATTCATCATTCATCGTTCATCATTCATCATTCAAAATTATAGAGAGTGAATACGTTGAGTTATCGGACGGTCTCTGTGAGCAGTAAAGATGCGGAGCACAAATGGTACATTGTGGATGCCGAAAATCAGGTGGTTGGCCGCCTGAGTTCGAAAATCGCAGCGATGCTGCGTGGCAAACACAAGCCATCGTACACCCCGCACACTGACACAGGTGATTATGTCATCATCATCAATGCCGACAAAGTGCGGTTTACTGGCCAGAAATGGCAACAGAAAATTTACCTGAACTTTTCGCTCCACCCCGGCGGGCAAAAATCAACGGTCGCCGAGGCGATGTTGGCCAAATTCCCGGAGCGGGTTTTGGAACGTGCCGTGCGCGGGATGTTGCCGAAAAACAAATTGGGTCGGGCGATGATCAAAAAAATGTTCGTTTACACCGGCACTGCCCACCCGCACGTCGCCCAGAAACCCGAACTGATCAAACCCTGATTTTTTTCAAAAAGATAAAAAAAGCAATTCCAAGATATGGAAATGATCAATGCAATCGGGCGGCGTAAAACAGCAGTTGCCCGCGTGTACCTGATGCAGGGCAACGGAAAATTCACGGTGAACGGCAAAGATTTCCGCGAATATTTTCCGCAAGTCCATGTGCAACAAAATGTCACCGCGCCGTTTTCGGTCGTCGGGGCAGAAAATATCTACAACCTGAGCATCAATGTGAAAGGTGGTGGTTTCAAAGGCCAGGCCGAAGCAGTTCGGATGGGCATCAGCCGTGCGCTGGTCAAACTCAACGAAGAATTCAAGTCGCCGTTGAAAGCCAAAAAATACCTCACCCGCGACAGCCGTGCGGTCGAGCGTAAAAAATATGGCCAACCAAAAGCACGCAAACGCTTCCAGTTTTCAAAGCGTTAAGGGCGATATTGGGATATTGCGATATTTGGATATTGTGGGAATTGTCCCAATATCTCAATATCCAAATATCTCAATATCAAAATATCCCATTATCACAATATCTTAATATCACTATTAAAATTCGCTTTTGAAAAATGCAAAAGCCCACATATAAAGAAATGTTGGACGCGGGTTGCCACTTCGGGCATCTGCGGAAAAAGTGGAACCCTAAAATGACGCCATATATTTTTATGGAACACAAGGGCATCCACATTATTGACCTCAACCGGACGGGCGAATGCCTCGAACGTGCAGGTCTTGCGATGAAAGCACTGGCAAAAAGTGGCAAAAAAATCCTTTTCGTCGCCACCAAAAAACAGGCGCGCGACATCGTGATGAAAGCCGCGCAAAGCGTCGGGATGCCATTCGTGACCGAACGTTGGTTGGGCGGGATGATGACCAATTTTGCCACCATCCGCAAGTCGGTGAAAAAAATGCAGGGCATCGAAAAAACGCTCGGCGACACCACTTTGACGAGCATCACCAAAAAAGAACGCCTCACGTTGAGCCGCGAACTGACCAAAATGGACAAGCACTTCGGCGGTATTTCCGACCTGAACCGTTTGCCATCGGCAGTTTATATCGTCGATATTCACCACGAACATTTGGCTTTGGCCGAGGCAAAACGCTTGCACGTCAAAACTTTTGGCATGGTGGACACGAACTCCGACCCGACTTTGGTGGATTTCCCGGTGCCGAGCAACGACGATGCTTCGAAATCAATTTCGTTCGTGACCAATTTCTTGGTGTCGGCCATCCGCGAAGGTTTGGAAGAACGGAAAGCAACGAAAACACCCGACAAAGAGGAAGTTGCTGCGTAAAAATTTTTTCTAAAACTTAATGGAATGTTCATTTGAAAAACGAGGCCAAAACATTGAAAATCAATGTCTTTGCCTCGTTTTCAAATTTCATTTTTAAAATAAAATCAACAATGGTAGAAGTAAAAATTTCAGCCTCCGATATCAGCAAATTGCGCCAAATCACGGGCGCGGGCATGATGGATTGCAAAAAAGCATTGGAAGAAACGGGCGGTGATTTCGATGCCGCACAAGATTATCTCCGCAAAAAAGGCATCGCAAAAGCCGCAAAACGCGAAGACCGTGAAGCAACGGAAGGCGTGGTCGTGGCAATCACTTTGCCAAATCAAACGCGCGGTATTGTTGTTGCACTCAACTGCGAGACCGATTTCGTTGCCCGCAATGAAGGTTTTATCACCTTGACCAATAAAATTGCCAAAATTGCTTTGGATGAATTTCCAGAAAATTTGGATGGTTTGTTGGCTTTGGAATTTGAAAACGGCATCTCGATCCGCGACAAAGTGGCCGAGCAAACGGGCATCATCGGTGAAAAAATCGAGTTGAGCCGCTACGAACCCATCACCGGCGCGCAAATTTTGACCTACATGCACTCGAATAATAAATTGGCGGTGCTGGTTTCGCTCAACAAACGCGAAAATGAATACGAACAGGCCGGAAAAGATGTCGCCATGCAAATTGCCGCGATGTCCCCGGTTTCTGTCGGAAAAGATGATGTTGACCCAGCGATTATTGCCAAAGAAATCGAAATTGGCAAAGAACTCGCCCGCAACGAAGGCAAACCAGATGCGATGTTGGACAAAATTGCGCAAGGTCGTTTGACCAAATTTTTCCAAGAAAACACCTTGCTTTCGCAGAAATATGTCAAAAACAATGACCAGACGGTGGATGAATATCTCCGGTCGTTGAACAAAGATTTGACGGTGACGGCTTTTCGTCGCGTTGGTCTTTGATTTTGGTGATTCGAAATTGGATAATTGGAAATTGGTTTGGGATAAAAATCGAATCTAAATTTTTAGGATAAAAAAAAGACCTTCCTGCTTTTGCACGAAGGTCTTTTTCTTTTTAAACTTGATTGAAACTTGCCGTTTTGGACAAAAACAAAAATTTATTTCAAGTTCAATTTCACCGGCAATTCCACCACCGAACGGACTAGTTGGCCGTCTTTTTGGGCAGGTGTCCAGCGCATTTTTTTCAAAAGCACGACTGTTTCTTCTTCCATCATCGTGTTTGGCGCGGAAACTTTCCGAAAAGTCGTGAGCCGACCGTCAGTTTCCACCACAAATTTCATCACCACGACGTCGGACGAAACTGCGCTGCGTTGCAAATCGAGCGGGCGTTGGTTTTTCAAAACGAAATCTTGAAAAGCCGCATCGCCACCGGGAAATGCAGCGGTCTGGTCCACATTTTCAAAAATTGGGGCAGCCGAAACATTGGTTTGGGCGGCCAAAAGATTTGCCGAAAACATCAAAACGAGGGCAAAGAGAAAATTTTTCATGCCTGATAAATTGATTTTTTTTAAAAATTTCAAAATTGGAAGTGCGGGAAAGAGGCGAGGGAAGCCCGTTTCGCTGCCCAAAAGTAAAACGGCTTTGGAAAATTTTTGGAAGAAAATTGGATTTGGCCGATTAACATGATTTACCGCTTTTTGGGTAAAATCAATTGTTTTTTACATTTGCTTTTCAAAAAAGAGATCAAACTACTCTAAAAACAAAAAACCCGGCTTCATCACCAGCATTATATCTGGGAGAGGAAGTACCGGGACTGCGACACAAAGATAAAGATTTACCCATGAATAAGGCAACTTTTGAGAAACTCTTTTCAATTGACAGGACTGCAAAATATTTTTCACAACACCCAGGTGATGATGCGAAGTCAATGCTTCACTATCAAAGCAACATTGAGATTTCTGAGGCTTTTTACCCGACCATTTCAAATTTGGAAGTGGCATTGCGAAATAGTATCAACCACGAATTGTCTGTCAAATTTGGGGCTTCCGATTGGTATAATTTCTTTCCCTCCTCAAAAAGCCTCAATAAATTGGCATTCGACATTTCAAAAGCGCAAAATCAAATTATCGCTCGAAAAGAACTCGTTAGTCCATCCAAAGTTGTTGCTGAATTGACTCTTGGCTTTTTGGTAAGGCTGTTCAACGTTGAATTTGAAATGGTTTTATGGAAAGATTTGCGCAAAGCCTTTCCTTTTATGCCCAAACAAAGTAGACAACGAAAAATTATTTCCGCGCCGCTGAACCGGATTAGAAATTTGCGAAATAGAACTTTTCACAATGAACCAGTTTGTTGGAATTTGAAACTACTTAAATCCCAGCACTACGAAATTTTAGAAGTCATGGAGTGGATAAACCCGGATTTAGCGGCTTGGACAAAATCATTTGACCGTTTTGACCATGTTTTATCGGATATTTCATTGAAAATATAAAGACCGCTGCAGTTTTCTACATCCGATATTTCACCTCTTCCACTGGGATTTCAACTTCCGCTGCTGGAATTTTGAACGATTCAAATTCATCTTCCGGAGCCGCAGCACCGCTCACCGGTTCGCGCGAAACAGACGGAGCAAACAACGGAAAATGCGCCGGGTCGTCAAAAAACTCAATCAACTGCTCGACCGAAAAATCGGGCGCGTTGCCTTCCGAAAATGCCTCCAAATCTTCCAAACCAATCACGTCCGCGCCGATGTATTGCCCCAATTGATAATACGCTTCCCATTGAATTTCATCGAAAAACTGGTCGGCAGTGGATTCGTGCGGGAATTCGGGGTGGTAAATTTTGTATTTATACGTCCCATATTTGAGTGGGTCGGCATCTTCTTTCAATGCTGGTTTTCCGTGCGGGGCGGTCACCGCCGATTTGACATAAATAAACGTTCCCACTTTTTTCGGTGGGCTGAAATTTTGGATGTTCGGGCATTCTTTTCCGTCTTTGATGATTTTGTCGTCTTCCCACCACTGAAAAATATCGGCGATCGCAAAACGCTGCTGCGAAAAAACCTTCGAAGGTTGCGGGCGGATCAAAGTCTCGGGTTGTTGGTCAGGTCGAAAACGGATTTCGAGGCCAAGTTCGTTGCGGGCGCGAATCAGCAAATTATTCAAATCAAAAAACGAATACGTCGCGTCTTCCCCGGCATCGAACGCGACGACGAGCCGACAGCCGCGCCGCAGGAGTTCGTAAACGCCGAGGTTTTCGATGTGGCCGCCGTCGGAAATATTGACCATTTTGTTGTTCGTGCCGATGCGGCCCAAAAGTTCTTTGAAAAAATAGGACGGCCACCAAATCAGCGACCGCGATTTTTCAACTTTTAATGGATTTGAAATCCAAATACCCAGCCGGGCATTGAAAATCGTCATTACCACACTCAAAAGTTTCGAGGAATAAATGCCCATGCCGGGGTTGACCGCCGCCGCCGAAATCGTGGCCGCCGCCGGCAAAGTGATGCTGTCGAAATCGGCGTAATTTTCTGTGGCAACATATTTTGTCAATTTCGAACCACAAAACATGGGGCTCAACAAAAAATAGTCGCTCGCTTTTGTGCCTTTAAATTTGTCGTCGCCGCTCGGATTTTGTAAGTTCAAACACGTATTGATAATGGGATAAGGCGCGATATAATTTTTAACATCATTATCTATCTTAAAAACATTGTGTAAAGTTATGTTTTCGTAATTGCCACTAAACCTCAAAAACAAATCCGCCAATTGTTTTCGATAATAACGATGAAAAGAAAGTGCATTCGGGTTTGTAAAGAAACCGATAATAAACAAAAGAATCGCATTGACGATATAGTCTTGAATACTGTCAAAATTAGCGCGTTCTACACCTTGATAATAAGACAATAAAACCCAACCGTAAACAAAAATCCCAATAACAGCCAATACAGTTTCTATTTGATTAAAAATTTTAGAGACCGTTAAATTAAAATTCAATAAGAGATTGGATAGAAAATGAATAACAAACACAGCACCGATTATCCGAACTGCCCAAAACATCAGGAATTCGTTATCCGGAATCATGTTTCCGTACAAAGTATTTTGCCCAATTAAACCCGTTATTATTTTATAAAGATAATAAACAACACCACCGACAATAATCGGGCTTATCAAACTCATTATCCAACTCACCAAAAAACCGACGGCGAGAATCGCAAAATTGACATATTTCCAGATCCCGATGCCCGGAATCATGTATTCGCCATGTTTGCGAAAAGCGGCGGCGTGGTCTTCCGTCAAAATTTTATCGTACCCGCCCGTTTCTTTCAAAGTCGCCTGAATATATGAACCCGTGTAGCCACCGCCGGAAACTGTGCTCAAATAATCGGCCTTTTTCAAAATGCCGAATTTGTTCAAGGTTTTCAAAAAACCAAGATTGATCGTGGCAGACCGAATCCCGCCGCCGGACAAAGCAATGCCAAACCAGTTGTCATTTTTTTTGCCTTCGTCGTCCGTTCCGTCGTGGGAAAAACCAAGTTTTTCGCGACGTTCGAGCAATTTTTCCTTTTCAATTTGGATGATTTCTTTGAGAAAAAATTTGGACATAGTTTTTAATTGGATAATGGGTGAATGTGAAAATGGGGCATTGTTTCAGGTTTTAGGTGTTTTTTAGGTAAATTTCATCCCTAATATAATTGTTGTTTAACCAAAAGCAGTGTTTTGTATATTCTTTGGCCTTAGTTTTTTTGTCCACTGTCGGCAAGGGAAAAGTGTCTTCCGAGTTTTTGGCATGTGGCCTAACGTGGGATACCGAATTGAATGCCTTGTTGGGGAAGTTTGTGCGCCGCCTTCCATTTTTTGTTTCATTTACAATCTCACCATTTATTACAATCTCTTTGGTTTTGACCCAAACTTTTTCTGCTTCCAAAATATCGGCATACGGCATATTCCAGAATTTCACTTTTTGCAATACGAACCCGTCCTTTTCAGTTTGAAAAAATACAAACAGGAATTTGTGTTCCAAAATATCCTTAAAATTGGATTCGTCCCATTCTTCATTTACAATCTCTTCATATTTGAAATTTGGGAAAGAAATGTCTTCATGGGGCAGATTGTTCTTTTTTAACCTCACTGTCTTGATGATAATTTCAGCCTTTTCAAACTCTTCAATTTCCTTTTCCAGTTCGATTCCCAAAATTGCTTTGGTCAGGTTGGCATGAAAATTTTTTGCTTTGGTATTCAAATGGACACCTGTTAAATCCATAATTTGCTCAACCGTCTTTCCATAATATGGCCTGAATTTTGAAATTACGATATCTTCAATTGTCTGGGTTTTGGCAACCGCAACGGACGGAATCAATTTTCCAAAAACTCCACTTTCCCCTTTCGATATCGAAGCAATAATGTGGTTTACATAACCTTGCTTTAGGGAAAATGCTCGTTGTTTTGCTGGAATAATATTAAACGGTTGTTTCCGGGTAGAGTTTGCAGTTGCGCCTTTTGTGCAAGCTCCGAGGTAAAAAGTATCGCCTTCTGAAAGCTCGTGTGCCTTTCCGTCCACAATTTTTTGTTTGATAAGTTCCCAGTCTTTTTTGATAATTTCAATATCGATACTCGGGAAACTCCACGCATCAACCAATTTTATCAAATAGTCAAGGATACCAGAATCGGCTTGGTGCAAGTAAAAAACCAAAAGAATGTTTGCATTCTTTTTCCAAAACGAGCTTGTTTCAAAATCTTGCTTTACGACTTCCAGAAAGTTGATGATATTGAGTACCAATCTTTCTTTGGAGCGATATTCTTCGTTTTGTAATTGTTTGAGCGGTGTTGATTTTAATTCAAGGCCAGCAATTGCAAAATCGGGTTCGGAATCAGAGTTTGGTTCGTATTGAAAGTAAAACTTCTCGAGTACCTGACCAAAGTTTCCCTTCCCAGAATAGTCGTGGTTCAAAATACTTGCATCGCAGGCCTCCCTTAAGGTTTTACCTTTTAAATGCTTTGCAAATTCAATTATTGAATTTTTATCCTCAGGATTGTAGGGTAAGTTCATTTTTAATTTTTTGTTTCAAAGTAATCCCAATTTTTTCTATCACACCGACAACCAAGGCATTGCCCATGAAAAAGGCACGTTTGGTATCGGAAACGCCGTCAAGTTTTGTGTGGTCGTCCGGAAACATGTTCAATCTTTCGAGTTCGATTGGCGAAAGTCGCCGAAAACCATTTGGAGCTTGGATGACGTGCTTGAACCTAGACGGCGATTTTCCGCCTTCTCCTGTAATAATTGTTCTGGAAGGTTTATCCAGTCGGTCTGGGAAAACCATTCCTCCTTCACTGTAATGGTATTCAAAACCCTGCAAATTGGTACGCATTTCCTTTTTGGGGCCTTTCAGGTATCTCCATTTATCAAGATCCTGTTCATCGATGTAAAATTCCTTGGTCACTTCCCCATTTTGGATCAAGTCTTCCAGAATCGTGAAGTTCCCATGGTAATTCGGCTGTGTTTTTAAAGTGGTTACGGTTCCGTTTATCATTAAACCTGCATTTTCAAAGACCCAAGTTGTTCCATTTTTATTGAAGTTCTCTGAAATTGAAACAATATCTCCTTTAAGGTTAAATTCAGTTGGGAAGAGTACCTGCTCAGAGGTTGCCGGAAATGCCTCGGCCAAAGTTCCATTTTTCAAGATCCAATCCCTTGCGCTAAATTCTTTGATACTTTCATAAATTTGAGTGCCCCGTAAATATGCTAAAATATAAACCCTTCTTCTCCTTTGTGGCATCCCAAAGTCTGCGGCATTGATTACACGCCATTCAACGGCATAGCTCAGTTCATTTAAACTTTGCAAAATAATCGCAAAATCCCTTCCCCGTTGACCCGAAGGCGAAATGAGCAGCCTGTCAACATTTTCGAGGAACAAATATTTTGGCCGGTTTTCCATTTCTGAAAGTATTCGGTGGATGCTCCACCACAAAACCCCTTTTTTCCCAATCAATCCTTTTGAATTTTTCAACGTGGTAGCCACCGAGTAATCTTGGCAGGGAAAACCGCCGGCCAATAAATCGTGATTCGGGATTGCTGCAATTTCAACCGTCGAAATATCTTGGTTCACGTGCCCATTTTTTCCAAACCGTTTTTCATAAACCGATGAGGCGTGCTGAATCTTGGTCGAAGGCTCCCATTGGTTGCTCCAGACAACTTCATAATTTGAATCGAACGATTTTTTGTATCCGGATGATGCAGATTTTCCGTTCCAGCCCTCAAACCCGAGCCGGAAGCCTCCAACCCCTGCAAACAGTTCGACTACTTTGATTTTATTTTCCATCGTAAATTCTGACCTGAAATTTTTCATTTTTGGGCGGCATTTCGCCTTTCCGCTGCCGTGGTTTGGCTACAATCCAGCCTATTTTTCCGGCAAAAATACCTCGCTCATCATGCACCGCGCACTCCCCCCGCCGTAAGTTTCAATCACATTTATATTGCTGTACAAAATTTTGGTGTGCTGCTGCAAAGTTTTCACCTGACTTTCGGTGAGCGAACGGAAAGCGGTTTCCGACATCACCAAAATCGTTTCGTCGCGGTCGTTGCGGACTTGCAGCATATTTCCCGCAAATTTCCCCATTTGTTCGAGGCTGATTTCGATGATTTCTTTTCCGGTTTCGCGAAATTTTTGCTCCAACATTTTCCGCTCCGCAGCATCCCGAACCGTCTCCAAACAAATCACCACAAACGACTCGCCGAGTGCCATCATCACATTTGTATGATAAATTTCTTGCCCATTTCCATCGGTCGAATGAAACACAACGGGTTGGTAATCAATCGTTTTGCACAAATCTCCGAGCAAATTGGCATCCGTCCGAGGACTCAAACAGGCATACGCCAAACGATGTTGATGGTCAAAAATAATGCTGCCCGTGCCTTCCAAAAAGCGGTTCAATTTTTCATTGAACTCAAAATTAACCCGTTTTTCCGACTGAAAACCTTGTGATAAAACTTGTTTCACAATCAACATCCGCCGCTCGCGGCGGCGGGCAGGCGAAAACATCGGGTAAGTAATCACGTAACCTTCCTGATGAAAAGTCACCCAATTGTTTGGGAAAACGGCGTCCGGTTTGACCGGTGTTTTGGAGTCCCGGACGGCAATCACGTTGACCCCCGCCGCCCGAAGTTTTTTGACAAAACCGTCAAATTCTTTTTGGGCAGCGACCCGGATTTGTTCGGGTTGGAGGCTGTTGTCGTTTTGCTGAAAAGCATTGTTGGCAGCGGTTTCTGGATTAAAACCAAAATTGGCTGGCCGCACCATCAAAATATGGCGGGTAGTTTGTTGACGAATCATGGGTGGAAGCTTGATTTTGATGAAAATATTAAAATTAAATCAAGTAGCAAAGGTGGAAAAAAGGTTGGGAAAGTGGTTTTTTTAAAACCGGAGCTTGTCCAGATGGTCGCTCCACTATACGTATCGCAAACGGGCAGGCATTATCAATTGATCG
>JANNMS010000236.1:0-2597 GCA_031398055.1 Saprospirales bacterium
AACCCAATCGCCCACCGCCGGAACGACCTTAACCATTGGAAATCATGTGATTACGATGACCGCGACCGACGGCGCGAGCAATTCTGCGACCTGTAATTTTACTGTCCAAGTTCAGGCAGGTTGCGCCGCACCGATTTTGACCTGCCCAGCGACGCAAACCGTTTCTGCCAATTCAAATTGCCAGTCAATTTTGGGGGATTTCACGGCCAGCGCGACGGCTTCGGGCGGCTGCGGGAGTTTGACTTTTTCCCAAAACCCAACCGTCGGAACGACCTTAAACATTGGAAATCAAACGGTTACGCTCACCGCGACCGACCAGAGCAACAATTCTGGGACCTGTAATTTCACAGTTTCCGTCGTTGACGACACCGCGCCGAGCATCGTTTGCCCGACCACCCAAACCGTTTCGGCGGACAATTTTGGGAACTACGTTTTGGCTGATTTTTCTGGAAATACCACGTCCACCGACAACTGCGGCGCACCGACGGAAACCCAATCGCCCACCGCCGGAACGACCTTAACCATTGGAAATCATGTGATTACGATGACCGCGACCGACGGCGCGAGCAATTTTGAGTCTTGTGATTTTTCGGTAAATGTCGAGTTAAATTGCAACGCGACGGCTGAAATTGACGCGCCCGCTGATTTTTGCCCAAACCCCGGCGCTACGGCCATGCTCACGGCCTCCGGCGGAGGCGGTTATCTGTGGTCAACGGGTTCGACGGATTCCGAAATTTCAGTCTCGCCGACGGCCACGACGACCTATTTGGTCACGGTGACGACTGCGCCGGGCTGCACCGCGACCGCTTCGCACACCTTGATTGTCAAGGCTTTACCGGTGGTTTCGGTGTCTGCGCCGTCGCCGGTTTGCGTCGGGACGGAGGTGACTTTGACGGCTTCGGGCGGCGTTTCGTACGAATGGAACTACCAAAATTTGACCGACCCATCGTTCACCGTAACCGCGCTTTCGTCGTACATATATTATGTTACGGTCACCGGCGCGAACGGCTGCACGAATTTGGGCGGCAAAAATTTGATCGTCAAACCGCTCCCGGTCGTGTCCATTTCTGGAAATACGACGCTCTGTGAGGGGCAAAACACGACTCTTTCGGCGGCCTGTTCGGGCTGTTCCTACGTTTGGAGCACCGGCGCGACGACCTCCGGAATCACCGTCACCCCGACCGCGACGACCAATTACATCGTGACCGTGACGAAAAGCAACACCTGCTCCGATTCGGGTTCAAAAACTGTCAGCCTGACCGGGCCATGCACTTGCGAGACGAATAATTTACTGGAAAACCCCGGTTTTGAAAGCGGAACAAGCAAATGGACACCCGTCGGATTGACCGTCACGCAAGTTTCGGGCGAGGTGCACAGCGGTTTGAAAGCCATCAAAATGTGCGCGGGCGCGGCCTCCGGGACGGAGAAAAAAGCGGCTTTGCCAACCCAAACTTTCAACCTGAAATTTTGGGCAAAACAGGACGGCGGCACGGCCGCCAAAAAAGTCTGGCTGCAATTTTTGAGCACCAGCCTCGCCGTGCTTTCCGAAACTTCGGCCACCGTCACGGCCACGAGTTACACCGAGCACAGCCTGACGGCCACCGCGCCGGAGGCCACAAAATGGGTAAAAGTGAAATTTGAAAAAACGACGGGCACTGGCTGCTTTTTCGTGGACGATTTCTGCCTGCTTTTGACCGCGCCGAACGGGCAAAAACCGGCGAAACATTTCCCGAAATTTGAATTTGAAAACCCAATTTCCGGCCTCTCCGTTTTTCCAAATCCGACGGACAATCTGTTGAATTTCAACAGTTTGGATGGCAAACGGTTGGCCGGGCGAGTGGCTGTTTTCAATACTTTTGGGCAGGAAATTTTTGGTCAAAAAGTGGAAATCGAACCTGGTGAACTGGGTGTTTTGCAGGTCGGGCATTTGCCGGCAGGCACGTATTTTTTGGTTTTGACCTCGTTTGAAACGAGGGAAAATGGTTTGCGGAGCAGCGAGCGGTTTGTCATTTTCAAAAATTAAAACGCAACAATTTCGGATGGCCAAATGAACGCGAGCGCGGTGTCTTCGGATGCCGCGCTTTTTTTTGCAGGGCAAGCCTCAATCCTTTTAGGCTTATTTTGAATTTGGATCAAAGATTCGATGTGTGCATGTTGATGGTTTGTTTTTTGGTGACCCCTTTTTGATGATCGCAAAGTTCTTTTATGGCTTTTTCGAACTGGAACAATAAAAAAGCAATCTGCGCTGAACAATTCTAAAAATACACCGCAACTTTAACCTGATGTACGCCACTTGATTCCGATGAAAATACTTCTTGTACTCATCCATATCAAACCCTTTTTGTTCAAATTTTACCCCATTGTAACCCATGACTCAAAATTAAAAATTATCGCCCGAAAGGGAGTAAACACATGCACATAGAAGGTTGATTTTCAAGAAACTATGTGTCTTATGCGCCTATGTGTTTTAAAAAAAATTTGTAACTACTTAGCCACATAGTTCAGATAGAAGTTTTCGCATAGGTTCACATAGGTTTTTCTCAATTTTCTATTTTCAATTCTATGTTTTCTATGCGAAAACTTCTATCTGAACTATG
>JANNMS010000273.1:0-53569 GCA_031398055.1 Saprospirales bacterium
TTTGATTTTTTGGGGTTTGGACACATAGAACACAAAGGAGTTTTCACATAGAAAACATAGATTTTTCTATGTGAAAACTCCTTTGTGTTCTATGTGTCCAAAAGGAGCAATTACCTTTGTCTGTATTTTTAAAGATTTTCAATGAAACACTTTATCTTTTTCTCCATTTTTATTGCCATCGCGCTCCAAATTTTTGCCCAAGCCCCGGCGGCAAAAACGCCCCTGCCGATGATTTTATCCACCGCCCGCCCGGTGGCAAAAATTGACTCAACTTATCCTTTTGACATCGCGCTGCGCGAAATCGACAGCACCGAAACGGCTTCAAAAGAAGTGCTTCCGCAAAATGGCCGCCCGACCGTTTTGGCTTTTTGGCTGACGACTTGCTACCCGTGCATGCTCGAATTGGATGCCTACACCAAAAAATATGCTGATTGGCAGGCCGAATCGCCGTTCAATTTGGTGGCGATTTCCACAGATTTTCCTGCAAAATTTCAACGGATTGGGCAGGTGGTGCGCGAAAAAAACTTTCCATTCCCAGCGTTTTGGGATTTCAACCGCGAATTCCGGGAGATTTTGCCGGGCGGTTTGAATGGCTTGCCACAGGTTTTTATTTTTGACAAAAATGGAATATTGGTCTGGCAGCACCGCAAATTTTACAGCGGCGCGGAGGATGAAATGTTTAAAAAAGTAAAAGAATTGAACGGCCAGTAAATTATTTTTCCTCGATTTTTTCGCCATATTTTAAAGCCGTTCCCGAAAATTTCCGCCCTGCAACTTCGATTTTACAACTGAAATTGTAAACCATGTCCGACATCCCGTCGTTTGCTTTTTCTTCTTTTATCGTAATTTTCACGGATTCGCCGGCCTCGTTTTTGGAAACATAAGTCGTTGATTTTCCAGAAATTACAGGTTTTACGCCCGGAAAAATAAACGCACGTTCGCCCGACGCTTCCCGAAAAATAATGAATCCGCCCTCCGGAAAAATCTGGCAATTCCAGAACGGCTCGGTGCCGCCGCACCAAAAATCGTAGGACTCGCAGCAGTTCATAAAATTGAGGGTTTCTACCGTTTCGATGTTTTTTATCGCAAAAAGACCATCGTAATTAGCCGCAGCGCCGGTCGCAATTTCGCTGAGCGTTCCGTCCAATTTTACAAAAACGGGCTCCATTTCATAAGTTGGTTCGAGCAGGTTTTCTAGGCGCAGCGAGTCCAAAATTTTCGTGTTTTCCACCCAAAAAGTTTTGCCGCTGTCGCAATCGCGCAGCACATGGCGTTTGCCGTCGGTTTGGTACAGCCCGTTGATTTTGGTTTCTTTGACGGCCAAAGTTGTTTTGGTTTCGGGGGTCGGGATGGTTGATTTTGGGGTTTCTTGGCAAGCGGTTGAAGTGAAAATCAGGGCAAGAAATAAAGCAATCGGGAGAAAAATTTTCATCTTGTAATTTAATTTTTGGTGATAAAGAATTGAAAAACATGGGTTTATCTCCTGCAAAGAAAATCAAATTGTAAGTTTGCCGCATCGTTCATTTTTCAAAAAATAAATTTTTTCACCACATGAATTTTTGGCTCATCAAATCCGAACCAGACGTTTACGGTTATCAAAAATTGGAATCCGAAGGCACCGGAACTTGGGACGGCGTCCGAAATTATCAGGCCAGAAACAACCTGCGCGCCATGAAATTGGGCGATTTGTGCCTGTTTTATCACAGCAATATTGGTTTGGAAATCGTGGGCATCGCCATAGTTTCGCGAGAACATTTCCCGGACACGACCGCCGAAAAAGGCGATTGGTCGGCCATCGAAGTGCAGCCGTTCAAGCCATTTTCAAAACCAGTGAATTTGCCAACAATCAAAGCACATCCTGATTTGCAACAAATGCTTTTGGTCAGAAATCCGCGAATTTCAGTGATGCCAGTCAGCCCTGCGGAGATGGAAATTTTATTAAAAATGGGCGAGACGGAAATTTGACAGCAAAAATTTGATGTTTTTTAAAATTTGCAATTTTTATAATTATCAATTTTAATGCTCGCTTCTCTTTTTAATTACTTGCAAAATATTTTGTTGAATGTCCCACATGATCCACTGCGCCCATTTTCCAGAGTAAAAATTGAATGGCGTGGACACCACAAAATGACTCGATAAATTCAATCGGCAACGCCCGTCCGCCAACGTTTCGAGGCGATATTCGCCTTCCAAAACATCAAAATATTGGCCACCGACCACGATATGTTCATCCATCGCCGCCGCCGGAATTTCGGCTGGATTGGCATCAATTGAAAAAACCATCAGCCGCAGCGGTTCGTATTTGGTTACTTTTTCATGAAAAATCATGCCTCGCTCGAAAATCGCTTTTCGATATCCACCAACCGCCAAAGTGTCCAAAACTGCTTCGATCGGGCGTGGCATTCCCAAAAATTTATTGATGGTCGCGTGGTCTTCTGCCGGTTGAATAGCGGAAACGCGGGTGACATTTTTCCAAATTTCTTCCGGCGCGGCGGCAATTTCAATGCTGTTTTCCATCGAAAAAGATTCGCGGGGCGAGACGCGACCACTTTCCAACCAACCCGCTGCGAACGGTAAAAGCATCAAAATCGAAACTTGCAAGCCGCTGTTTTTTCGAAAATCGTCCAAATCGTCCAGCACGCGGTCGTCGTCGAGATGTGCTGCCGGGTGCAGTTTTTTCATCATAAAATATCGAGCAATCAACCCGCCGCACCCGGCCAGTGCAGCAAAAAAAGGATAAATCATCACCCAGCAAATCGTGCCTTCGATTGCCAAAATGACTGTGGCGAGCAACAAAAACAAAGTCGTCAGCCACGGAAAAAAGAAGGCGTACATTTTACTTTCCACTTTTTCGGGCTTGGAAAACCAGATCGACAAAAAACCAAAAATGAAAGGCAACAGTCCCAAAAAAGTCACGGACATCACCTGAAATCCTTCCCACAAACCAAAAATTAAACGCATAAAAAGGCCATAAAAAACAGCCACGACAACAGCGAAAAGAGTTTGCATAAATATTGACTTTGGATTTTAATTTTGGATTTTGGACATTTGACGTTCGACTTTGGTCGTCCAAAATCCAACGTCCAAATGTCCAACATCCAAACATGATTTTTCAATTTTTCGGAAGACTTCACCTCGTTTTACTGCATTTGCCGATTGGCATTTTGGGTTTGGCCATTTTTTTAGAAATTTTTTCCCGCCAAAAAAAACTTGCATCGTGGCGACCAGCCATTCATTTTGTGCTCGGAATCGGGGCGGGCGCGGCGGTTTTGACGGCATATTTTGGATGGTTGCTCGCAGGGCAAGGTGGTTATGAAACTGAAATTCTCGGTTGGCACAAATGGTTTGGTTTTGCAGCGGCGGCGGCGGCGGTTGCGGCTTGGTTGGCGCGCGAAAAGGCATTTTATTTTCCGATTTTGATATTTTGCGGGGTGATTTTGGCAGCAACGGGGCATTTTGGCGGCAGTTTGACGCATGGCGAGAACTATTTGATTGAACCATTTTTGGAGGAAAAAAACGAAACCGCAGCGGTTACAAATTTTGCTCGCCCGACGGATGAAGTCGCTGTTTATCAAGCACTTATCCAACCAATTTTAGAAAAAAAATGTGCGACTTGCCACAATCCGAACAAGAAAAAAGGTCAACTACTTTTGGATTCGCCGGAAGGAATTTTGAAAGGTGGCGAGCATGGAAAAATCGTTGTGCCCGGCAAACCGGACGACTCCGAAATGTTCCGCCGAGCCAATTTGCCGATGGCCGACGAAAAACACATGCCACCGTCTGGCAAAATTCAACTCGCGCCGGAGGAACTCGTTTTTTTGAAATGGTGGATTTTGGAAGGTGCCGATTTTTCAAAAAAAATTGGTCAAATGAAAGTGCCGCCAGAGGTCGAAGCCATTTTTGAAAAAGCAAAAAATGCGGCCAACTTGAACCCCGTTTTTTCAAAAAAAATTGAAGCGGCCTCGGCAAAAGATTTGGCTGCGGTGCGGGCGGCGGGCGGCTCGGTTTTGTCTTTTGGCAACGGAAGTAATTGGCTATCAATTTCTTACGCTGGCCGAAAAGATTTGACGGGTGAAAATATTGAACCGCTGGAAAAAGTAAAAACGCAGGTCGTGCAACTCGATTTTGGAAATTCAAAACTCCCCGCGACGACTTTTAAATTGATAAAATACCTGCCGAATTTGACAAAATTGAACCTCGCAGGCACTTCGACTGGCGATGCGGATTTGCAAAATTTGGTGGATTTGAAATTTTTGGAAAACATCAATTTGACAAGCACGGCGGTTTCGGCGGCAGGTTTGGAAAAATTGTTCGGGTTGCCGGAATTGAAAATTTTGCACGTCTGGAAAACGAATTTAACCGAAGACGAAGCCAAAATTTTTCAAAAAAAATACCCAAGAATCACGCTGAATTTTGGTGAAAAAACCCTGCTCGACAGCAGGGAAATTCAATTGCGCCCACCCAAAATTTTGGCTGGCAGAATGATTTTTGATGACACGTTGCAGGTCACTTTGGATTTTCCATTCAAAAATGTGGACATCCATTTTGCGCTCGACGAAGCATCGCCGACGACCGAATCGCCAAAATTCGATGGAAAATTTTTGATTTTTGAAAAAACAACTCGAATTCGCGCCTTCGCCAGCCGGGCTGGTTGGCAAAACAGCCCGATTGTCGAAGCGACTTTTGCCAAAAAGAAAATTTCTCCAAAAAAAATAACGCTGCTGCACCCGCCGTCGCCAAAATATCCGGCGCAGGGCGCGGCTTCGTTGAACGATGGGAGAATTGGGGAATCCCACACCGACCCCACGTTTCTTGGTTTCGAGGGCGAGCATTTGGACGCGGTCATTGATTTTGGTGAACACATTGATTTACAACGATTTGGGTTTCGATATCTTGAAAATAGTTACAGCGCGTGGATTTTTCCGCCAGCCGGTTTGGTGGTTTGGACTTCGGATGATTTGAAAAATTGGAAACCTGCCATTTCAAAAAAATACCCAATTGTCAAAACCATGCAAGTTGTGAAAACGGGCGTGATTTCAGAGGCATTGCCGGTCGGCACAGCTGCCAGGTATTTGAAAATCCGGGTAGAAAATTTGTTGAAAAATCCGCCATGGCATCCCGCGCCTGGGCAAAAATGTTGGCTTTTTGTGGACGAATTTTTGGTGGAATGACTTGAAAATCAACAGGTTGAATGTCATTTTTCAATTTTAAAATTATCAATAAAAATTACTTTTTCCACCCGCCCGCATCCAAATAATAAATCAATTTCAGCGTCAGCGAATTGTCTTGCGGCGTGTCGGCGGTCTTTCTCAAATTTTTAAAATAGCCGTGCTGCCGCAAAACATCGCCCTGAAAAACGGCATCTTTCCAGATCAAATTCAAAAAACTGCCGGGCGCAAACTGCCAAGTGTACACAAAATCAATGTTGAAAAGGTTGAAATTTTCGTCCGCCGGTTGGTTCCAATCAGGCGCGGGCGAAAAATTGCCGTCGTCCAAAAGGTGGTAATATTGATGGTAAAAAAGTTTTGACCAATAATGCCGTGCCCGAAAAGTGGCACTCATCCGGGGCGTAAAAAGGTACTCGGCGGCGATGGAATTGTCGACAGAATGGATGTCGCGGCGGCCAAAAATCACATCGTTCGGGTCGTTCCACCAATTCACCGCGCCAAAATTGGAGTGGTCTTTTGAAAAACGGGTCACGCCGCGCAAAATCACATGGTCGTTCACAGTCCAAGTCGGTTTGATACTTGCGCCGATGTACGGATCGTTCGGGATCGGCGACTCGCCATAAGTAAGGTTGAAAGAGGCGCGAAATTTTTTCCGTCCGTCCGTCGTGATGCTCGTTTCGATGAAAGCCCAAGGCGCGTGGTGGTATTTTTTTCCAAAGACGCGCGGCTCAAAATAGTCAAAATACCAGACCGGTCGGGACAACGCGACGAGGCCGAACAGAACCTGCCGCTTGTTCATTATTTCAAAATAACCCATCAATTCGAGCGATTCCCATTTTTGCGGCGTGGCCAAAAAGGTGTTCGTCGCGTTGATTTGCCAAAAAGAATACAGCCGATTCCGCTTCGGTTCGTAGTCGCCACGACTGATTTGGGCAAATTGCCGGAAAAAATTGTTGCGGTCGTTTATCGCCAAATCCCTTTGGTCAAATTTATCCGAAGTTCCCGAAACAAAGGTGTTCCAGGTGTATTTCCCGCTCACTTTATTGATGCCCAAACCGTAGCCGTAGCCCGTTTTTGCATCTTTTTGGGCGGTGTCAGATGGATTGAAAACTTGGCTGAATTGGCCGCTCCCTTCGATTTCGTACTTATTTTTTTTGTCCCGGAGGTTGAATTGCAGTGCCGAAACATTGGCATCGCGGCGCACGCCCTCGCGCAAAACATTGGTGTTGGTCAGGCTGATGGCCGAGTTGTTTTTCAAGGCTTGATCGAGGACGAAAACATTGTAATTTGTCAAAACGTCGGTCTGGAAATCTCGTTCGAGGCCCGTTTCTTCATCCAAGATTTTGGCAAAAGTGGATCCGGCCACAGCATTTAAAAAACCGATACCGAGGTTGTGTTTTGTCCGTCCTGAAATTTTGGTGGCATTGAAAAGTTGTTGTTGCGATGGATTTTTTTTAATGATTTCGTGGTCGGTCAGCGATTTTGTAGCCGCCGAAAAACCGCTCGGCAGGCCGCCAATCCGCCGCGAATAAAAAATCTCGCCTTTCGAAAACAGCTCCGTTCCTTCGGTAAAAAACTGCCGACGCTCCTCGTATTGTTGTTCAAATGGAGAAAGATTGCGCACCGTGTTGTCGCTTTGGGCTTCGCCAAAATTGGGGATCAGCGTCGCATCGAGCGTAAAACCTTGGTTGATGCCCCATTTTACATCCATCCCGCCCTCAATCGAACGGCTTTTTACAAAATCGGTGGGTTTCTGGTTTTCGAGCGGCGAGTGTTCGACCGATCCGGCCAAATATGGCGAAAACGAAAGCCTCAGCGGCGGATCCAAATCTTTCAGACCATCGAGATTGCCCCACTGCGGCAAAGAGCCGCCGCCATTCGGATCGACGGGCGACCAAGTTGAAAATTCGTTCAAATATTGAACTTGCCGAGCGAATTGCAGCCCCCAAACCTGCTCCGGTTTTTTGGCAAAACGGATCGCGCTGAACGGAATGCGGATTTCTGCGACCCAACCGTCGGTGTTGATTTTGACTTTTGAATCCCAAACCGCATCCCAATTTACATCAAAAGTTGTAAGTCCCATCCGTGCATCGCGCTGCACGCCGGCAGCCGAAATTTCAAAACGAAAGGCATTTTGGCGGTCGCGGTACGTGTCGAGGCCGATGTGGATTTGGTCGACGGGGCCGCCTGCATCGCGTTTGGAAAGATCCGTCCTGATTTTCGAGACATCTTGCATGAAAAGGTAGGCACCGATGTAGATTGCCTCGTCGGTGTACGTAATCCAGATTTCCGTTTTTTCAGCCGACGGCTGTCCAAAACTTGGCGAATTGGTGATAAAATCAGTGGCTGGGACAGCCATTTTCCAACATTCGTCGTCGAGAATTCCATCCAGTTTTGGTGCTTTTTCAACCCGCACGGCGTGGGCTGTTTTTCGGTTGGCGTCAGTAGTTTGGGAAAAAAGCGGCGACAGGCAGGCAGCAGCGAGCAAAAAAGTGAGTTTCAATTTCATTGCAAAAAAAAAGTTGTTGCCACAAAAATTGTGCAATTGATTTTGACTCAAAAAAGGGTTCTACCAAATTGGGCAAGCGGTGGGTGAATGTTTAAAAATGTCTTTTCAATGAAAAACATTTCGCCCGCTTGTACTGCATTCTAAGATGTGGGAAAAATATAAACTTTTTCAAAAGTTGTGTAAAACGGACTTCCAGGATTCCGCCCAATTTTGAACTGTTGTAGAAATTCCTCCTCAACATAAAATTTCCAAACACTTATGGAATACACAAAATCACTTTTATCCTTACTTTTCTGTACTCTTTTCCTACTTTTCACTGCCCCTTCTTTTTCCCAAAACGAACATTTTAACATGCGGCAATTGGCCTGCGGATTGGCGCAACCGTGGGAAATCAAATGGGGCCCAGATGGTTTTCTTTGGGTGACCGAGGCGAATAATTACCAGATTTCGCGGATCAACGTGGCCACCGGGAATGTTCAAATGCTCCTCGATTTGAGCAGCAAAAAGAATTTCCCCAATTTCAACGAGGCCGATGAATGGCCGCAGGGTGGGTTGCAAGGTTTTGCTTTTCATCCTGATTTTGCCGACAATCCATATTTTTATGTGTCCTACGTTTACCGGTTCGATGGTTGTTTGCCGGACACGGCGGGTTGTTATTTCAAAACCAAAATCGTACGCTACAATTACAACATGGCCAACCAAACCTTTTCAAATGAAGTCGTCATCGTGGACACGATCCCTGGAAGTGGCGACCACAATGGCGGGCGGTTGGTCATTGGGCCTGCTTCTGGAAGTACAAATTATTTGTTTTACAGCATCGGCGAGATGGGAGCAGGTCAATTGGGCAATGCGGCGCGTCCGCACAACGGCCAAAACCCTGCATTTTATGAAGGAAAAATCCTGCGTTTTAACCTCGTGCCTGACAACGATGCCAATTTGTCGGATGCTTGGATCCCGAACGACAATCCTTTCACCCTGCCAAACAAGCAAAATGCGGTCTGGTCCTTGGGTCACCGCAATCCGCAAGGTTTGGTTTTCGCGCCCGACGGTACACTTTATGAATCCGAGCACGGCCCATATTCGGACGATGAAATCAACATCATCAAACATGGTGTCAATTACGGTTTCCCATTGGTTATGGGATATACCGATGGAAATTATGATGGCAGCCGGGCCGGCGACGGCTCCACGATGCCTTATGTGCCGAGCGAAACAGCCAATCGGGCTTTGATTGAAACCAATTTTGCGTACAGCGACCCGATTGCCAGTTTTTTCGCGGCATCCAAAAGTGAGGTTTCGGTTTTGTACAACAATGATGTAAACAACTCCCCTCCATTTCCAAATTACTACCTGCAATGGCCGACCAGCGCACCGTCGGGGATTGATTTTTATAGTTCTGATGCAATTCCGGGTTGGAAAAACTCGCTTTTGGTCGCCAATTTGAAATTGGCGAATGTTTACCGTTTGAAACTTTCTCCCGATGGAAAAACGGCGATTAGCGACACGATTGTTTATTTTCAAGGTTTGGGCAGGTTCCGCGACCTTGCGATTTCACCGGACGGCACCAAAATTTATGTGGCTTGCGACACCGTCGGTGCCATCAAAGGTGCGCCCGGCGAATCCGTCCAGCCACCAAACAAAGGTTGTATTTTGGAATTTGCTTTTACCACCATCGCAACGCACGAGTTGGATTTGGCGGAAAACATCAAAATTTCGCCCAACCCGACCAGCCAAGGTTTGACAAAACTGAGTTTGGATTTGGAATCGCCGGCTGAGGTTTCGGTGGATTTGTACAATGTTGCGGGTCAAAAATTGGTGGTTTTATTGCCTCCGGAAAAGGCCAAATTAATTGAAAAAACAGTTGATTTGGGGAAATACCAACCGGGCAGTTATTATTTGAAAATCCATATTGATGATAAAACGGTGGTCAAAAAATTGATGCATTTTTAATTTGTCGCCTTTCAAAATATTAAAAAACCCCGCTTTTCCGAGAACCGAAAAGCGGGGTTTTTTTAATCCCAATATCAAAAATATCTCAATTTCACTTCTTCTTCGTCGTCGTTTTTGGCTGCTCTTTCGCCTTTTGTTGTTCCTGCGCCTGTTTCATCGCCTCGTCCAATTTTTCGCGAAAAGCACTTTTCTTTTTCGGTTTTTTTCGATTTTCCTCCAATTTTGCTTTGATGGCATCTTGGTCAATCAGCCATTTTTTCGTGCCGACCATCTGCCCGATGTTCAAAATATTGGAAAAAACGAGGTACGCTGTCAGCCCCGACGCGAACGAATTGAAGAAAAATAGGAACATCACGGGCATGAAATATTGCATGTATTTCATCGCCGGGTTCATCATGGCCGAGTCCATTTGTTTCATCGAATACCAAGTGTACCAAAGTGTGGTCACGACCCAAAGCAAGGTGAACAAACTGACGTGGTGCCCAAAACCGAACGGCAAATCAATCGGCAATTTTGCGATGACATCATAACTCGAAAGGTCGGTCGCCCACAAAAAACCGGCCTGCCGAAACTCAATCGCCGCTGGAAAAAACCGGTACAGCGCAAACCAAATCGGCATTTGCAGCAGCACCGGGAAACAGCCGCCGAGCGGGTTCACGCCCCATTCGTTGTACAATTTCATCGTCGCCATCGAAACCGCTTGCTGGTCGTCGCCGTGTTTTTTCTTCATTTCGTCAATTTGTGGTTTCAGCGAGGCCATTTTCGATTGGCTCAAAACCATTCGATAAGTCAACGGATAAACCAAAAGTTTGACGAGCAAAGTCAATAAAATGATGACGATGCCCATATTTCCAGTGAATTTTGAAAGAAAAGCAAACAGCGGATGGATCACCCAGCGGTTGATGCTCCCAAAAATGGACGAGCCGAACGGGATGATGTCCTCCAAATTATTGTTGAAAGCCAGCAAACGGTTGAACTCGTTCGGCCCGGTATAAATCGTCATGTTCGCCGCGCCATTTTCGAGTGGAATGGTCGCGGTGGTTTTCAAAACTTTCAAATCCGGGTCGGCATCGGTAAATAAATACGTCTCGCCGATGAAATCGCGGAACGTAAAATCCTTGGCCATCACGGTCGTGTTGAAAAATTGGTTGGTTTGGGAAAACCACTGAACCGGTTCGCCGCCGAGGTTTTTCACATCGTTCGCCCGGCAATCGCAATACGTAGGGTCTTTGTCTGCGATTTTATAATAAACCGACGACATCGAACGCTCGTAGGTTTGGTTTTTTTCGATTTTATCCAAATGGTTTTGCAGCGTAAAAGTGGCTGACGGGATGCCCGAACTGCTGATTTTGTAGTCAATTTGATAATTGTCTGGCGACAAATTATAGGTCTGCTCAAAAAATTGGCCGCCCAATCCGTTCGCTCGAAAAGTCACTGAATTGGTTGTCGTGACGGCGGAAAAATAGAGTTCAGAAGTATTGACAAAACCGCCCGGCGCACCCGCGACCGGTAAATTGTAGTCGAAACGGTTTTTCGAATCTTCCAATAAATACAAATCCTGCACCACGTCTTCATGGCCGATTTCATTGATTTTTTTGTATTTTTTTAGGAAAATTTCTTTGATCCGCCCGCCTTTGTTCGAAAATTTGACCCGCATCAGGTCATTTTCCAAAATCGTTTCGGATTCCGAACCGATGCCCGACGCCGCAAAACCCGCAAGTTTTGAGTTCATCATCGCCGTTTTTACAGAATCTGGGAGGACAGCGGCGGGGACAGCGGCAGCCGGGTTTTGAGCATTTTGCAGGCTGTCTTTTTGAGTTTGGGCAGCCGGGGTGTTTGTTTCCGGTACTTTTTTTGGCGCAGCATATTGCATCCAAAAAAATACCAACACGAAAATCAGCAGCATCCCGATAATCTGACTTGGACCTTGTTTTTCTTCCATTGAAATTTTAAACTTTTAAAAATCGGCGGCAAAAGTATGTCAAAACCAGTCACCGTCATTCGTTCGATTGAAGATATTGCCGAACCGCTCGACCGGCGTTTGGTTTTGGCCTACCTGCAAACCAAGTATCAAGTTTTTTCACCGTCCTTCGATTTGAAAATCGGGCAGTCGCACCCCGCGTTCGATTTGTTTTTGGAAAAAACCCGAGCCAAGACTTGGGCATTTATTTCACCTGAAAATCCAGGTTCAAAAATTTTACCGCCGACCGAAAACAACCGACGTTGCGATTTTTTTTTGGAAAAAATAAAAAACCTGCACCTCCCAATTTTTGAAGGCGCAGGTTTTGGTGAAAAATCCGATTGGCCGCCGGAGCGCAGTTTTTTGATTTTAAATATTTCAGCTGCGTCGGCTGTCGAATTGGCAAAGGATTTTGGGCAAAACGCGATTGTTTTTGGCGAAAAAAATGGGCTTGCGAAGTTGTGGTGGGTGGTTTAAAAATTTACTGGTTCATCTTCTTTCATCCGCTTCCGATTTCGATGGGCAATTGTCAACCGAATCTGGTCAAATGAAAATTTTTGATTAAAATGCTCGAAAATATCGCCCAATTTGAACGGTTCCGGAAAAAGCGGCAGCGCACCTTGGATGATATCCATGGCCTCCGGCGAAAGCCATTGCCAAATGTCCAAACTTTCCCCGCGTTCATACATGTGTGCCAAATGGCTGACCACCGTCGCAGATTGAATGTTGCGCGAGGCTGCGATGTCTTCAATTGAAATGCCTTTTTGGTACAAATCCCAGGTTTGCAAAAAAGTGCTGCCGGGCACATTCATGCCTTCCGACTTTTTTTTCAAAACATATTCCCGGATTTCGGCGATAAACGGTGGCCCATAAAATTCCAATTTTTTCTCCGCAACGCCCGAAATCCGAAGCATATCGCCATCGGTCTGCGGACGTTTTTCGGACATTTCGACGAGCGTCGCGTCCGAAAAAATGATGTACGGTGGAACGCCATGCTCCTGTGCCAACTGCCGGCGGAGCGTTTTCAAAATTTCAAAAAGTTCGTCTTTGAGTTGTTGGCCGGTCGGTTTTGGTTTGGCTTCTTTGACGATTGCGGCTTTTTGGGCGGCTTGTTCGACCTTCGTTTCGGGCAGCGCGAGTTTGATTTTTTTATTGTCAAAAAGGATGGCGCGGCCTGCCGGGGTCACTTTCAAAGTGTGGTGATCGTCGTAGGCAATTTCGACGAGGCCGTTGTGCAACATTTGCGAAATCAAAAATATCCAATCATTAAAACTGTATTCTCGCCCTGCTCCGTAAGTTTTTATTTCATTATAGCCATTTTTAAAAATCTCTTGCCGCCCCGAACCGCGCAAAATATCCACCAACATTTGCATCCCAACCCGTTCGCCCGTCCGCAAAATCGCAGAAAGTGCTTTTTGCGCGGCAACCGTCCCGTCAAATTGCCGCGGCGGATTGAGGCAAACATCGCAGTTGCCGCAGTTGCCGGCGAAGGTTTCATTAAAATAAGCGAGTACCGAAATCCTTCGGCAGGTCGGCGACTCGGCGTACTCGAACATCCGGTTGAGTTTGGCGAGTTTGAACTCTTTTTGTTCTGCTCCGGCCTCGCTACTTTCAACCATGTCCCGGTAGGCCGCGACGTCTGCAAAACTGTAAAACATCAAAGTATCAGCAGGCAGACCATCGCGCCCGCTGCGCCCGATTTCTTGATAATATCCCTCCAAATTGCGCGGCATATTATAATGTATGACAAACCGCACGTTGCTTTTGTCGATGCCCATGCCAAAGGCGATGGTCGCCACGACGACTTGGATTCTGTCTTGGATAAAATCTTCCTGCACCCGCGAGCGCAAATTCGAGGGAATTTGGGCATGATAGGCCGCTGCCCGGTAGCCGCGAGCGAGCAATTTTTCGGCAATGTCTTCGCAGGTTTTTCGGGCAAGGCAATAAATAATGCCCGATTGGTTCGAGTGTTTTTTTAAAAAATCAAAAATCTGTTCGATGCGTTTTTGGCCGGGGCGGACAACGAGCGAAAGGTTCGGTCGGTCGAACGAAGCAATATAAATCAATGGGTTTTCGAGGGCAAGTTGCTCGACGATATCTTTTCGGGTCAGTTTGTCGGCGGTCGCGGTCAGAGCCAAAACTGGGACGTGCGGGAACTGTTCTTTCAAAAATTTCAACTGCGTATATTCCGGGCGAAAATCATGCCCCCACGACGAAATGCAATGTGCCTCGTCGATCGCAAACAGACTGATTTTCAATCGTTTAAGCAATGGTTGGAAGCCTTGCGAGACCAATTTTTCAGGGCTGACGTACAGCAATTTTATGTCTCCCGACATCAATTTATCCTCGATTTCGCGGGTCTGCTGGTGGTCTTGCGAGGAGTTGATGAACGCCGCGGCGATGCCATTTCCGCGCAGCCCTTCGACCTGGTCTTTCATCAAAGCAATCAGCGGCGAAACGACGACCGCCGTGCCGGGCATCGTGACCGCAGGCAACTGGAAACACAAACTTTTGCCACCGCCGGTCGGCATCAGCACGAGCGTGTCGCGTCCGTCGAACACGGTTTGGATAATCTCGGCCTGCCCCGGTCGGAAGGTGTCGTAGCCGAAATATTTTTTGAGATTGGCCTGCGCGTCTGTCATTTTCATACCCGAATTATCTGGTTTTCGGGCAAATTTAAAACAAATTATTTTGGACGGGTGAGACTTTTCAAACCTTTTTATTTTTTCTACTTTTGAGCCTTGCTATTTTTTTAAGCAAAAAATAATTGGCAAAGGAATTTTTCAAAAGAAAAATCCATTCAAGCCCTTTTCAAAACCACCACCGAAAAAAATGCAAAAAGGGATCGTTTATAAATCCACCGGAAGTTTTTACAATGTTCGAATTGACGAAACCGGCGAATATTTGAACTGTCGGATTGTTGGGAAATTCCGTTTGGACGACATCCCGCTGACCAATCCAGTGGCAGTCGGCGACCGCGTCGAAATCGAACCGGACGGCGAAGGCAAGGGATTAATCAAAAAAATACTGCCTCGCGAAAATTTTGTCGTCCGCGCATCGCCGCGCCGAAAACACGATATGCACTTGCTCGCCGCAAATATTGACCAAGCCGTTTTGCTCGTGACGGTCGTCGAACCGATGGTGAAACCTGGGTTTATCGACCGTTTTTTGTTGATGACCGAGCGGCGGGACATTCCGGTGACCATTATTTTTAACAAAGGTGATTTGTACGACGACGAAGCAGTGGCTTATTTTTTCAAATTGAAAAACATTTATGAAAGCATCGGTTACCCAGTTTTGGCCACTTCTGTGGTCGAAAAAAAGGGTTTGGATGCTTTTCGCAATCTTTTAAAAGACAAAACAACGCTTTTGAGCGGCCAATCTGGCGTTGGAAAAAGCAGTCTGGTGAACGCGATTCAACCGCAACTCGAACTCCGGACGGGCGAAATTTCGGATCATTCCGGAAAAGGCCAGCACACGACGACTTTTGCCGAAATGTTCGAACTGAGTTTTGGTGGGCTGCTGATCGACACGCCGGGCATCAAAACTTTGGGTTTCAACAACCACGATTTGCACAACGTGGCACATTCTTTCCGCGAATTTTTTCTTCGTTCTGAAAAATGCAGGTTTGGCGGCAATTGTTTGCATCGAAATGAACCGGGCTGTGCGGTGCGCGTGGCCGTCGAAACGAATGAATTTAGCTCCGTTCGATATGAAAATTACTTGCAAATTCTTTCCGAAGTAGACGAACAAAACTATTGGGAACTGGACAAAGGATATTGATTTTTTCAACGATGAACTATGAACGATAAACTATGAACTTTGAACAGCGCGTGTTTTGTTCATAGTTTATCGTTCATAGTTCAACGTTCCCTACTTTGGTTTTTGGAACGAAATTTGTCTTTGGGCAGCAGCAATTCCCCACTTTTCATAGCATGGCCAGCCGGTTTCGGCTGATGGTTTTCCAATCTGACTTTTTATTTTATTCCAAACATCCCTCGCTCCGTCGTCAGATTGGGCAGCAATTCAAACATATTTTTTAATGAGAAAACTTCTACTTGCACGCCATGCAGATTCAAAAAAATTCACTTCGCTGGGCATTCGGTGCCCTGCTGGCAATCAGTTTGATTGCATTCACTGTTTCCCAACAGGATAAAATCAGGGAACAAGCCGAGTATTTGCTCCAATTTCAGAACCGGGTCACTTCGCTCGAAGCACTTTTGGAAACCGAAACAGCAGCCAGCCAAACGCTCCGCACCGAAAACGAGACGCTCAAACAGGAAAATTTGGTGCTGCGCGACAGCATCAATTTGTTGGGCGAGCAGGTCGGAAAATTGCAGGCAAAACTGCGCCGCCACCTCGCCACGATAAAAGGTATCCGAGATGAATTGGCAAAAAAAGAGGTCGAACTTCAACGACTAAAATCCGAACTCGCCGATGCCTATGCCAAAGGAAAATCGGCCAGTGACCGCGCTGAAAAATTGGAGGCCGACATCCAAAAAGTGGAGGAGCAAAAAACGGTTTTGGCAGAAATGAAAAAAGATGAAGTTGACCAAGGAAACCGTGCCGAAGATGATGTACTGCGCACCGAAATGGAATTGACACGGCAAAAAAAGATAAACGACGTGACAAATAACACTAAAATCGCGTACAAATCTGTCGATTGCAGCAAAACGCGCACTGGTAAACCAATCCAAAAATTGGAAGAGGACGGCACGAATTGGGTGTACACTTCCCTGCAATTTGACATGGAAAACACCGACCAAATGTTGCTCGCCGACGAGTATTTCATCCTGCGGATTGTCAACACCGACACCGGCGAAGAACTTCCGTACCTCGAAAGCAACCCTGCTTTTGCGGGCTCAGATTCTGAGACAAAAGGTTTTGCTTTTCAATGGAATGGCAATCCGACGAAGTTGGTTTACATCAATATGCAGGCAAAAACGGGGCAAAATTTTGATTTGCGGCTCTATTTTTTGAGCGATGAAAAAGAATATCTGATTCAAAACAGCCAACGGGCCTTGATTCGGAACGGGAAAGTGGCAGAGTAAAAAACAAAGGAATTTTTTGGCGTTCTCAACGCTTTTTAGTCTTCGGTAAATCAAAAACGGGCGGCCCAGAAATGGGTCGCCCGTTTGATTTTATTTGAATTTGCAAACTGATTGTTTTTTAAATTTAATTTTTTAAAACAATCAAGCGGCCACTTTTTTCAGCCGATTTCCCAATGGAAATATGCCAAAAATACAACCCGTTTGACAAACTTTCAGGCAATTCAATCACAGTGCCGACCGTGCCACTTTCAATTTTTGAAAGAAAAACAGATTGTCCGGTGATTGAAAACAATTGAAATTTTGCCTCGCTCGGCAATGGCTGGGTCAACTGCAAAGTGATTTGGTCGCTGGCCGGGTTTGGAAAAACCTCCATTTTTATTTCATTGAAAATATCTACGACCGGCGTACCGGAAACCGTGACCTCGCGGCAAAAAGTATCCGTACCGTATTGATTGGATACGGTCAAGCAAACATGGTACACGCCACCTTTCGGAAAAATATGGTTCGGGCTGCGCTCGGTCGAAGTAGTTCCGTCGCCAAAATCCCAAAACCAAGTATCGGGTTCATAAGCAGATAAATCCCGAAAATAGACCGATAAAGTAGCGATGGTATCGCCTTCCCACCGCCAATGTGCCCACGGGATGTTGTTGATGCCGAGCGTGTCGCAGGGCGAGCCGTCGAGTGGGCCGAGACGGAAGTTGGGATGGTTGGGAAACCCCCATTTGGCTGTTTTTAATTGAAGCAGGTGTTCAAATTGACTATCCATTCCTATCTTTTCAGGGTGATGCAGAATATGCATATATTTTGTACCATTTCCATTACCAAAATATATCTTCCCATCGGGTGCAAGTGTACACCAAGATATGTAGCCTCGGTAAAAAGTTTCAAGCAGTCGCGCCTGACCAACAATGATTTTAGTAGCAGGCCAATCAGAACTGCTCATATCATATTGTTGCAATTCCAAACCATTGGCGACATACAGAAAACGCGAATCTTGGGAAAATGCCAGCCCACTGCAATTGGCATCATCAAAAAAATCTACTGTATCAGTATTCAAATATTGAAAATTGCTGAAAGAACCATTGCATCTATCAAAATCCATCACGAACAGTTTATTAACTTGGTCATAACGTGCATATTTATTGCCATTAGGTGAAAATACGGCTTGATTACATATGGTTTGATAATTGGTGATTAGGCCAATGTTTTGTTTATGAGAATATTTCAGACCGTTGTTGTCCAATAATAAGAAATGATAAAGGTTGTTTCTATCAGTAGGTACACATATCCACCAATCACGCCCATTGCCATGTCTAACGGCTTCAACTTGGCCACCAGTGAGCGTGTCAAAAAACACAGGCACATTTTTTTCAATTACCGCTCCCTTTCCATTAGAGGCTGTAATATCAATAACATTATAACTTAACCTTGCGGTATAGGCAATTAATGTAGGCTGAAATTGATAGTAGTTCCCATCAGAAATATAATATAATTTTTGTTCTGTCCCATCTGGCTTAGGCAGTAATAGACTATTATCAATTGTCCTGTACCCCTTTAAATTTCCAGTGCAAAATTCCTTATAGGCATAACCAATATTTAGTGAATCACTATTAGGCACCATTGTGCCATCCGCGTTGTAAATTTGGCAACCATTTGTATATAAAATCAATTGTCCACTATCGGAATTGTAGTTAGCATTAGTACCATCAAATCTAATTTTTTTATCCTCAACTGAATATGTTAATTGATTTGAGTTAAAATCCATAACTAAATTTTCTATTCCCGGCTGAGATGGTAAGTAATCAATTCCTGTTATCCAGATGAAGTCGTTTTTTTGAGAATAAATAAGGCATGGGTATAGTATTACTATGAAGACGAGGTATTTCATAATTTATAGCAATAAAGCCCTACAACAGTGCAGAGTACACCATTGTAGGGCAATTAAAAAAAGGAAATGTTTAGCGGATAATTGAGAAGGAAGTTGATTTTGCCCTAACCCCTTCTTGGGAAATTAAAGCGCGGTACAAACCCGGTTGCAGTCCGGGCAAATAAATTGTGCGTTCCGCACTTTCCGCTTGATAAATTGAAATACCTCGTGCATCAAAAATTTCTAAAATAAACTTGCCGGGTTGCATCCCGGAAAATGTAAATACATCCGTCCCGGGGTTGGGATAAACACTCAAATCACTTGGTTTTTGGGCAATCCTTTGGCCGTTTTCCCGATTTTCTGCATTTTCACAATTGGCAACATCATCGTAAGTCAAATCAGGATTACCGTCCGCCATCAAAGTTCGAGCAAGATAAACAGCATCGCCTTCGACCAATGGGCATGAACGGGCCAATACATCCAAATCATTAATTTGCTGGGAAGTCAGCGCAATTTCAACCAAACTTCGCAGCAAAATATCATAAACAAATTTCCAGTTTTCTTGCCAGTTGTTTTGAACCTGCATTTGCCCAATATCATTTAGCAAATTAACAGCATCATAAGTCCTGTTATTGATGATGGTGTTGTAAATGGATTCAAGGTTGGTGCTAGCAGTCGCGGCTTCCGCTTCGCGTTGTGCCTTCAAGTTGGGGTCCGGTTGTGTTCCCACCGAAGCATTGTAGGCCATTGTTGTCAAATCGTTCATGGCCGTTTTCAAAATGTTTGTGTGTGTATCAATCGTATTTAAATCTGTTGGATTGATAACAAATAATTGTTGAATGGCTCCTTTGACTGCATACAATTCGCCCACCGGGCTGTTATTCATGTTGTCAACAAAATCAGTATAACTGGGGTCTGCGGTCAATAAACTTGGGTTTTCAATCAACGTCGCATATAATTTTTCATCCAATTTGCCTTTTACACCATCCAAAAGGTTATGCAAATCAGGATAACCATCGCGGATGATGTGGGTTTGTTCGTCCAAATCCACTGGTTTAACAAATGGGTTGGGCGGGCAGCCCGCACCACAAATGTTGCTTGATTCACAGTTTTCCATTGGTTCATCAAACCAGAAGTTTGCAGGTGATTTTATAGGATTCAAGGTTGGACAAAGAACGTTGTCCGTTACTGTAAACTTCGAGAGTTGCCATACTGATTGCAGACTACTCCAATGCTTCGCCCCCGTTCTTCCCAATGAAGCGATATATTTATTCACTTCCCATTGGTTTTCGGTTTTGAACTGCTCTCCAATGCCTACTTGGTCGTTGCCTACACCACCAAATTCTGCCCCCAACGCCAATCCATACCGGTGGTTTCTGATATAATTGCCTTCCAAGCCAATATCCAATGCGGCATCAAAAAACATCATACCGAAGTTGGTATTGTCCGTGCTATTGCATCGAAAAAGGTTTCGGGCACCACTGGTAGAGTAAAATCCTTTTGTGGAACTTACAAAAATATTATCATTTCCGCCATTATCCAATGAAACATCATTGCAATTGAAAGTAGATTCGCTCAATCCTTCGAGATGAAAACCTTCGGCGGCAGGTTGTGTCATAGTGGTGATGTCAACGGTGTTGCCATTAAAATACATCAAATTTCCGGTGCTTGCGCGAATACCAAAGGCCGCGTTGTTCATATTAATTAAGTTGCCGGTAACGACCCATGAACTTGCCCAATGCGGCATCCCAGGAACTTCTGCCAACCGGATCCCTGTGGTTGAATTGACATTGCCAGCAACCGAAATTAAGTTATTATATATTCCACCAATAGGGGTGCACCTGATTAATCCATTGCCAACTGCTAAAATAGCCGTATTTATGGCAGAAATGGTATTGTCAGAAATTCTGACACTTGGTGAATTGTTATTAAAAAGGCGAACGCCAAAAGTTGTGTTGGAGATGTTGCAATCAGCAACAACAATATTATAAGCACGAGTGACATAAATCGAAGTCGGGCAAAAATCAAAAGTTGAATTACCGCCCACTACATTGCTGATATTCAGGCTGTTACGCCCGTCAAAACGTACCCCAAAATTGCCGATACGGGTAAAATTACTGAATCCCGCCGTCAAATCTGTATTGTGCATGGATATGCCCATATCTCTAAGGTCAGTGAAAGTATTTCCAAAAGCCACAACCGGAGCGGCGGCTTGGGCAATAATTCCATTGCTTGGCCCACTTGCTATGGCAGGTGAGCCATTGCCTTGTGGAAGCATTGGAATAGATAAACCATTCACTGTCAAGGGTTCAAATGTATTACCGGCACAATCTAACAATGCAGGTCGTACTGTTCCATTGCCGGAAGTTCCTGACAATTGAATGCCTGTAAAATTGTTCCGAAAATTAGTGGTTATGACAGATGCCGTGCCACCGTTGAAAACCTCCACGGCTCTTACTGCATCTCGTATAGATGAATTAATTGTATTAACTCGTCCGGTTGATTGTGCATCAATACCTTGCCATTGTGCAGTACACCCACTAATATCGCAGGAGGTAACATTTAGGATTGCGCCGCTGTTTACCAAAATACTGACACCGGGCTTTACCCTCACTTGGCCACGAGATACTGCACCGTTGCCAAATGTATTAAAATCAAAGCAAAAATTGCTGTTGATGGTCAAGTCTCCCGTTATCACAAAATTTTTGGGAGATGCACCATTTGCAGTGTTGCAGATACTTCCAGTAGGAAAACCAGCGGCAGCCAAAGAAGCGAGAATATTACCGCTGTTCAGTACCGTAAAATTTTGGCCTTGTGAAGTTGCTGAATTTACCCAACCATCTAAAATAGATGATGGGTCTGCGGTCTCTTTGGCAAAAACTTGGACAAGAAATGGGGTGGCACCAGAATTTGTCTGGATTACAAAAGGTGTTGGCATATTAAAAAGAAATGAATTTGGTGGAACGACAGTCGTTGCATCGAACTGCCTGAAATTGGATTTGATGGAAGGTATCCGTTCCGTCCAACCAGCATTTGCACCAAAAGGGCTCAAACCGGGGCTTTGGATAAAAATAGAAACATCTACTGGAACTGGTCCACCGCTGTCATCTGAAAAGAACATCGGTGTAACTGTGGCATTTTCACACATTGGAACCGGAGTGAAAGTGAACTCAGGCATCGTCGGGGTGCCACCGTTTGGACCATCGGACATTGGGATTGACATATTGCCCCAACTAACCGTTGTGCTGGCCAAAGACCAATTGGTTTGGGCTTTTACCCCCCCCCCCCACTGACAAATTGTCATTAAAAACGTAAGGCAAAATGCCAAATTGTCACTTTTGATGTTGAAAAATTGAATGGTGTGTTGGCTGAATCTCATGATAAAGATTTTTTGAATGAAAAAATGGTTTTAAAACGGATTCAATTTTTAAATAAAAAAACTAAAATTGCAAATAGAAGCACATTTTTTTTCCGGCAAAATTATTGAACGGCTAATATCATTAGGCGAGCAAGCCGCTTGGTCGAACCAATGCTTTTTTGTTTTTCCAAAAAAGAAAAGCCGCACCCGAAAATTCGGAGCGGCTTTTTCTGTCTGGTTGGGTTAGAGCAATCGAACCTGTATTTATTAATCGCCCGTTTCTTCCGGTGCGTTTTCGGCCACGACCTCAAATTTGATGGCGGCCTCCACCTCGCGGTGAAATTTCACGATGGCTTTGTAAGTGCCCAATTCTTTCACTTCCTCCGGCATTTCGATGATGCGTTTGTCCACATCGATGCCCAGTTTTGCCAAAGCATTGGCCAAATGTTGGGAAGTGACCGAACCAAAAAGACGACCGCTTTGGCCTGCTTTTGCAGCGAGGACAATCGGCGTTTCGGAAATTTTGGCGGCAAAACCTTGATAAATCTTGATTTGTGCGGCCTCTTTTTTGGCACCGACTTTTTTCAAGCCGTCCAATTTTGCCATGTTGACCCGGTTGGCGACAATCGCCTTGCCTTGCGGGATCAGAAAATTGCGCCCGAAACCGTCCTTTACTTTGACGACTTCGTGTTTTAGGCCAACTTTCTCCATATTTTCAAGCAGAATGATATCCATTTTGAGTGATAAATTAAAGAACGTGAAAAAAAATTATTTCATCAAGTCGGCCACAAACGGCAGCATCGCCAAATGACGGGCGCGTTTGACAGCAGTCGCAACCCGGCGTTGGAATTTCAGGCTGTTGCCTGTAATCCGACGGGGCAACAATTTGCCTTGTTCGTTGATGAATTGGAGGAGGAAATCGGGGTCTTTGTAATCAATGTGCTTGATTCCAAATTTGCGGAAACGGCAGTATTTTTTCCGTTTCAGCCCGAGTTTCGGGTTGCTGAGAAACTTCACATCTTCGCGTGACGCAGCCATATTTTTTTTGAAATTTTGATTGTGAATGAAATGGGTGGTTTTGAAATTTAAACAACTGGCACAACTGCTTCGTCGAGGTCAACGACCACAGGTTTCGAAACTTTTGCCGCCGAAGCAACCGGACTGACCATATCGCGTTTTTTGCCAATGCGCCCGTTGCGTTTGTCGTCGTTGTATTTCACGCCGAATTTGTCCAATTTGACGGTCAAAAAACGGAGCAATTTCTCGTTCCGTTTCAAATTAAGTTCGAATTTGGTCAAGAACGCAGGGTTCTCGCAACCAAATTCGACACAATAATAAACGCCCGTCGAACGGCGATTGATCGGATACGCCAATTGGCGCAACCCCGTTTCATCCACAGAAACAATCTCGGCACCAAAGCCGATCAATTCGTTCTGCACATGTTTTGCTGTCGATTTGACTTCATCGCCCGACAGCACTGGATCTACGATGAAGGTGACTTCGTAATGTCTCATTTTCAACTTTTGTTAGAAAATTTTTATTTATGCCTTTTTAAAAAAGCCCGCAAAAGTAGAAAAACACTTCCGAAAACAAAAACTGTTTTGAAAGTTGTTCGCGGATTTTCATTTGAAATTGAAATTTTTCAACATTCTGCGTTTGCCGGGCAGCGTCCAAAATCATTTTAGTTTCTACTTTTACCACGTTCAGACACTTTATTTTTTAACGAAACAAACCAATTCCTCCCATGATTTTCAGGAATCCTCGCCTCGCGTTTAATCCCAAAACTTTTGCCAACCTCTTTTTGTGCTGCCTCCTGTTTTTAAAAATAAATCTTTCGGCACAACCTATCATCACCGCCAACGACAAAGTAATTCCGTACTCAGGGGCTGTCCGACCGGGGTACAATCCGGGTTATTATCCGGGTTGGAACGACCAATCTTTGGCCAATCTCGCAGCCGGAAATCCAGCCGCCGGAGTTGCCGGAGCAGGTGCAAAAACCGTCCGGCAAGGGCTTTATTTTGAGTTGCTGAGGACTTGGGGTTTTGGCGTTCGGCTGCCCGAAGTCGCTCATTTTCAATCACTTGGAATGGGTGAACTCACTGGGCTCATCCTCGGCGGAGCGGACGGCGGGTCACAACCGTACCCACCCAGCGACGTGCGCGACCCGATGGAATATTGCCCCGGGCGGCAGTCGCATTTGTTTGCAAATTTGTACAAACCGATCTGGGACAACGGCGCGAACGGCACACCTTACGATGACCAAAATTATTTCGCAGCCTACGTTTACGAAACCGTAAAAACGTACAAAGACCACGTTCGTTTTTGGGAAATTTGGAACGAACCGGGCTTCGATTTGACCGGCGACACGGGCTGGCGACCCAAAAACGACCCTGCCGGAAATTGGTGGAACACGAACCCCGACCCCTGCGATTATCGTCTGCAGGCACCCGTTTTTCACTACGTTCGGATGTTGCGGATCGCATGGGAAATCATCAAAACCCTCGACCCGGACAGTTACGTTTGCCTCAGCAGCCCCGGTTATCAAAGTTTTTTGGATGCCATTTTGCGGAATACCGACAACCCAACGAACGGCGCGTTCAGCAATCTTTACCCAAATCAAGGCGGCGCGTATTTTGATTGTGTTGCCTATCATTCCTACCCACATTTTGATGGAAGCACGGTTTTGGATGCCAACCCGCCGGGCGTTTTTATGCGAAATTCCGACCGCTGTGCCGATGGCATCGTGGACAAACGAAACTATTTTCAACAAGCACTTTCGCAGCGAGGCTACGATGGCATCACTTTTCCAAAAAAGGAATTTATCGTTACCGAAATCAATCTGCCGCGCAAATCTTTTACCAGTCCGGCCTATTTTGGTTCGGCACTCGCACAGCGAAATTTTGTAATAAAATCGCTGGTCAATGCCAAAAAAGAGCGCATCCACCAATTGCATTGGTTTACCCTCGCCGAGCAAAAAACAGAGACCGCAGCCAATTATGAATTCAATTTGATGGGTTTGTACAAAAATTTGGACAACGTGCCACCCGCCGGAGTTCAACTCAACGAAGAAGGAATCGCCCTGAAAACGGCCTCCGATTTGCTTTTTGAAACGACTTTCGATTCTTTGCAAACTTCAAAACTCAACCCGCCCGCCGGGGTTCGCGCCGAAGTATTTTTGCGACCCGATGCCCAACACGTTTTCGTTTTGTGGGCAAAAACTTTGACCGATTTGTCGGAAAATGCTTCCAAAAATTACTCGCTCCCGGCGAGCGTCATTTTGAAAAACGGCTTAAAATATGAGTGGGATTGGTCGCAAACCGGCTCAACTGCCGCGACCACTGGCCAAAATTTGGCACTTTCCGGAACGCCTATTTTTATTGTTGGAAAATTGACGAGCGGCGCGGCACAACCTGATTTTTCAAATTTCGATCTAAAAATTTCGCCCAACCCGGTGGCCGAGCGCAGCCAAATCACTTTCAATTTTTCGGAAAATGCCGATGCCGAGTTTTCAATTTTTGATGCGACGGGCAGGTTGCAGGAAGTTGTTTTTTCTGGATATTTGACATCTGGCGAGCAGTCGTTTTTTGTGGAAACGGAAAATTGGCCGCCGGGCGTTTATTTTTTGCAAGCAAAAACGAGCGGGAAAACAGCAGTTGCGAAAATGATTAAATAATGAATACACGGTAAACTAAGTTTTTTACCGCAAAGACACATCAGAAAACATAAGGTTTTAAAAATCAATTCCTTATGTTTTCTGATGTGTCTTTGTGGTAAAAAAAAACAAATAATATTTAAGTTTTGGAGAAATCATTTCACTCCAAAACCATTCGTCCAACCACTTTCCGGCGAGACAAAACTCAACTTCCCCGCCTCGTTTTCGGCCATCAAAATCATGCCTTGCGATTCGATGCCCATCATCAAACGCGGCGCGAGGTTGGCCAAAACGATGACCTGTTTTCCAATCACTTCTTCTGCCGAAAAATGCTCGGCGATGCCCGATAAAATGGTGCGTTTTTCAAAACCCAAATCCACCGAAAGCTTGAGCAGTTTTTTGGATTTTGGCATCGGTTCGGCTGTTAAAATAGTGCCAGTTCGGATGTCCAATTTTACAAAATCGTCAATCGAAATGGTTTCTTTCATCGGTGAAAATTCAACTGGTTTTTCGGTTTCGGTCGCTGCGAGATTTGATTTTTCGGTGGCTTCCAATTTTGAAATTTGGGCTTGAATGACTTCGTCCGGAATCCTCGAAAAAAGGTGCTCCGGTTCATTTATCGCATGATTTGCAGGCAAAACCGGGTTGCCTTCGGCAAATTCGTTCAGCAAATCCAACCATTCTCCATTGTCCGAAAACGCAGGCAAATTGACCAATTTTCTTAATTTTTCAGCCGAAAAAGGCAAAAACGGGCGGGTCACGACCGCCAAAGTTGCCACGATTTGCAGCCCCAAATTCATCACCACTTTCACTTTTTCGGGGTCGGTTTTGACCGTTTTCCACGGCTCGTTCGATTGCAAAAGCAGGTTGCCAAAACTCGAAATTTCCATGACAATTTGCAAGGCTTGCCGAAAATTGTAATGCTCGATTTCGTCGCCGAGTGCTATCATTTTTTGATAAATCAACCTGATTTCTTTGTCAAAAAACGATTTTTCGCCCGCCGCCGAACCGCTTTCGATTTCCTGTTCCGGGTCAAATCCGGGCACAATCCCACCATAATATTTGTGCGTCAAAACCACGACGCGGTTGACGAAATTGGCCAAATTGTTCACCAATTCCGTGTTGTTCGTCTCCTGAAAATTTTTCCAAGTGAACTCCGCGTCCTTTTGTTCGGGCATATTTTTGATCATGTTGTACCGCAGCACGTCTTCCTGCCCCGCAAATTCTTCGCAATATTCGTGGACCCAAACTGCCCAGTTTTTGGAGGTCGAAAGTTTGCGGCCTTCGAGGTTCAAAAACTGGTTGGCCGGCACGTTTTCGGGCAAAATAAAACCGCCGTGCGCCTTCAAAATCGCCGGAAAAATCAGGCAGTGAAAAACGATGTTGTCCTTGCCGATGAAATGCACGAGCGCGGTTTCTTCGTCTTTCCAATATTTTTCCCAATTTTCACCGTGGTCGGCAGCCCATTGTTTGGTCGCGGAAATGTAGCCAATCGGCGCGTCCAACCAGACATACAATTTTTTGCCCGCCGCGCCCGGAATTTCCGGCGGCACGTCCACGCCCCATTCCAAATCGCGGGTCATCGCGCGCGGCTGCAACCCACTGTCCAACCAAGAATTGCACTGTCCGACGACGTGGTTTTTCCAATCTGCCGGGTCGTGGAGTTTTTTTCCATCGGAAACGCCGGTATTTATCCACTCGCGCAGCCAATTTTCATGGTCGTTCAATCGCAAAAACCAGTGCTTCGTCGGGCGCAAAACGGGGGTCGCCCCGCTCAAAGTCGAGCGCGGGTTGATCAATTCGGTCGGCGAAAGTGTCGAACCACATTTTTCACATTGGTCGCCGTAGGCATCAGGGTTCGCGCAACGGGGGCAAGTGCCCAAAATATATCGGTCGGCCAAAAACTGGTTGGCCGTTTCATCAAAATATTGGTCAGAAATTTTTTCCTCGAACTGCCCATTTTCCAGCAATTTTCTAAAAAAATCCTGCGAAGTTTCGTGGTGCAGCGGCGCGGAAGTCCGGTGATAAATATCGAACGAGATGCCGATTTTTGAGAAAGTTTCGCGCAGCATCGCATCATATTTGTCCACGATTTCCTGTGGCGGGGTGTTTTCTTTTCGTGCTTTTACCGTGATTGCCGCGCCGTGCTCGTCGCTTCCGCAAACAAAAACGACCTCGCGGCCCATCAAACGCAGGTACCGGACAAAAATATCCGCGGGCAAATACGCCCCAGCGAGGTGGCCAATGTGCAACGGGCCGTTGGCGTACGGCAGGGCGGAAGTGACTAAATATCGTTTTTTCATATTTTTGGTTGACTGGTTTTTATGTTTTTGGGCGGGCAAAGGTAAAATTCGAGGCGGTCAAACAAAGTTCAATTTTGACAACAAATGGAGCACGAATTTTCAGGATTGGACACGGATTTTTTGGTTTTAAATTTGAAAAAATCCGTGTCCAATCCTGAAAATCCGTGTTCAAATTATAAAAATGGCATCAAAATTCATCAATTTCCACACTCATTTCGCCGACTCAGCAGCCGATGTTTTGGCCATCCAAAACATCCACCAAAACGATCGCGACAAATTTTTTCCCGAAAATTTCGAGTTTTGCTCGGTCGGCCTGCACCCCTGGTTTTTGGAAAAAAACAGAGTGGCCGACGATTTTTTTTGGTTGGAAAATGCTTTGAAAAAACCAAACGTCGTGGCAGTCGGCGAGGCAGGTTTGGACAAAATGATTGACGTGGATTTTGATTTTCAAATTGAAATTTTTCGTCGGCAAGTTGAAATTTCGGAGCGGTTGCAAAAACCGATGATTTTGCACTGCGTCCGGGCGCACGAGGTTTTGGTAAAATTGAAAAAGGAAATCCGCCCCACTCAAAATTGGATTTTCCACGGCTTCGAAAAACACCCAAACACAGCGAAAATGTGCCTCGACGCGGGCTGTTTTTTGTCTTTCGGCGCGGCAATTTTTCGGGAAAAAAGCCATGCCGCAGATTCGCTCGCCGCAACTCCGACTGGTCGATTTTTTTTGGAAACGGATGATAAATCGTTGAAAATCAAGGTGGTTTATGCACGGGCGGCTGAAATTCGAGGCGTGAATTTGGAAGATTTGAAAATTGAAATCGAACGGTCGTTTGGAGATTTGTCAACTTTTTAAAAGTTGACAAATCTGGGTTTTCCACACTTTTTCGGGGGTGTTGGTAAAAATTGTGGAAAACTCACGAGCATCATTTTCTGTTGCCTGCCGACGGATTTTTGACATCCAAACTCACTTCCAAATCCCAATTTCCCGGTTTCAGCGGGTCGGTTTTTTTGTTGAAAATCGGCTCCGGCTGCTGGTGCTGAAAATAATTTCCAGTGTCCCAGCGGCCATTTTTGTTGACATCTTCAATCAATCGAATGTCAATTGCGACCGCCGGAAGGTTTGGGATTTCGAGGCGGTTTTCGGCAGCGGTTGCTGTGAAAATGCGCTGCTCCTCCAAAATATTTCCATTAAAAATTTGCAAAATATAGGCCGCGCCGGGCGTCAAATTTTTCATCGCGACGGCCAAACCGCCGAGTTGTGCTTTTGGCAAAAAATTAAAATTGATGCGCAGCGTGTCCGTGTTTTTTCCGCCCCAAAAATCGGTCAATGCGCCCGGCAACAAAAAAAGCGAGTACCGTTTTTCAGGTTTGTTTTCAAATGAAAAATGAAGTTTTCGGGGCGAAACGCTGTCTTTTTCGAGTAAAAAATTGCGAATCGGCGTGGGCAAGGTGTCTTCTTGCAAAAAGAATTTTGAAGTATCTGTCTCTGAAATTGGTAAATTGAACAGGGGCAAAGTGTTTTGGCCGGGGCGAAAAACGACCGATTTTATAGGAATTTCGGAGGTTTTTTCGGCATCTTTTCCCCGGCCTCGCGGACGGCTTCCGCCGCGCTGTCCACCCAAATTTGGCGCGGGCGCGCCGGAAAACGTGAGGTTTTTTTTGCTAAAAAAATCTGCCCGGTTCAAAGTTTTCATCCGAACCGTATCATTTCCCAAAGTAAAAAACCACGGCGTGGCGAGCGAATCGGCGGGCAAATCGTACCAGACAAAAAGCGAATCGCCGAAATTTTCGAGCACAAATTTGACGTCGGGCAGGTCGGTTTTTGGAAAAACGGGTGCGTCCGGCTGGCGAGAAAAACCAATTTTTGAAATACCAAAACGGCTGACCTCGCGGCTGGAAATTTTAAAATCGGGCTGCTGTTTTGAAAGCCGCAGCACCAGATTTTCGGTTTTTGAGGTGTCGCCTGCGGTGATTTTTTTATCTGAAAAAGCCAAAAGTTCTGCCGCAGACCAAGTCAATTTCAAAGTGTTTTTGCCCTCGAAAGCCACGATTTTGAACTCGCCGGGACGCACATTTTCAATCGAAAAATTGCCGGAAGAATCGGTGCGGGCGAAATAATACGGGCGTTCCTTCAACAAAATCGAGTCGCTGAAATCTTCGTACAAAGCCACCGCCATTTTGATTTGCGGCTGCCCGGTTTGGGCATCCACGACGCGCCCGGTGATTTTCAAACTGTCCAAAACCGGCCCGGTCGAAAAGACATATTTCAATTTTCGCACGGCATTTCCCTCCGTAAAATCTTTGATGGACGTGCCAAATTGAACCGTGTAAGTTGTGTTTGGCCGCAAAATCTCGTTTTTTTCAAAAGTCAAAATGACGGATTTTCCTTTCAATTTTATGTCAGGGCGAGCGGCGAGCGGCGGCGAAACGACGATTTGGTTGGCCGCGTCGTCCAATTTCAGCCATTCATCAAATTTCAACTCGATGCTGCGGCCTGTAAAATTTGTCTGAAAATTCCGGGTGCTGCGCAACGAATCGAGTCGCGGCGGTTGCTTGTCCACCTGCCCGCCGTCGAGCGAACCGACTTTCGCGCAGCCAAAAAACAAGAGCAAAAGCAGCACGCCGACCGTTTCAAAAATCCTTTTTTGCATGGCTAAAAAAACGGGTTTTGAACTTTCAAACATGATAGGTGAGATGGAAAATTTTTTGAAAATAAACAACGTCCCGCAGGACGTTTGGCAAAACACAGGTTTCGCCAAAAAAAGAAGGAAGATTTGAAAAAATAGTTGCCGGGAAAATTTGTGGAAATCTGAACACGCTGTAACCTTGTGGCAAGTAGTTTTTGTGTTTATTTGTTTGGGTTAGAGTCCCTCGCTGCAAACAGCGAGGGATTTCTTTTTTAACTATGAACTATGAACGATAAACTATGAACGACATGGAAGTTCATAGTTTATCGTTCATAGTTCATAGTTCATTTAGGTATTTGAATGGTGTACGTTTTGCCGGTTTTGTTGGTCAATTTATTGTCCATCAACCACGGGTTGAAGATTTTCAACATCCGATATGTGGTGTTGTGTTTTTTGGCGAAATCGCCCCAGTTTTCCACTTTGTCAGAAATTTGGACGGTCGTGAAATTGGTCATCGCGGGGTACAAATGCGATTTATCTATTTGAAATTCAAAGTCTTCCGGGTGGCTCATCACTTCTTTTATCGCTACAATCCTAAAAATGTAGCGCATCGTTTCGTCCACCAAATTCATGTCGTAAAAATCGTTGGCTCGTTGGTTTGTTTTTTCGGTGGCGATGCGGTCGGGCCCAGCGTTGTAAGCTGCGGCGGCCAAAGTCCACGAACCAAGTTTGTTTTTTTGGCCGCGCAAATATTTGCAGGCGGCGCGGGTCGCTTTTTCGAGGTGGTAGCGTTCGTCCACTTCGTCGTTGGTTTCGAGGCCAAATTGGGTGGCCGTGCCTTTCATAAATTGCCAAACGCCTTTTGCCCCGGCGGTCGAAACGGCGTTGCTCAAATTGCTTTCGGCGACGGCCAAAAATTTGAGGTCGTCGGGCATCCCTTCCTCTTTCAAAATCGGTTCGATGATGGGGAAAAGTGCGCTCGCACGTTTTATCGCAAGCAAAGTGGACGAGTGTCCGTAGGCATTTGCCATCATTTCGCGGTCGAGGCGTTGGCGGACGTCCCAGTTTTGCATCGGCAATTTTTCACCGCAAAAATCAAAATCTTTGTCCAAATTGATGGAACGAATGGTCTGTTCGGGGACGGAAAAACCGCTGCCACCGCTTTCGCCTTTGCCTTTGAAACCGGTAATTAGGAAAAAAGCCAAGGCACTGGCGAGGATAACATTGAGGATGACAAGTGCTTTTTGATTCAACATAAGGCAAATAATTTTTACAAAATTACATCAACACAACGAATTTGTTTGAAAAACGCCTCGCAGCGGGGCGGTTTTTCAAACATTTATTTTTCAGTTATTTTTCAAAACGGACGCGCGGGTCGGCGACGGCGTACAAAATGTCGGCCACGAGTTGCCCCAAAATGGTCAGCGCGGCGGCAATCATCGTGATGGCCATCAAAACGGGATAGTCGCGGGCATCGAAGGCTTCGTAAATTTTTGTGCCCATTCCCGGCACGGCAAAAACGTATTCGATGACCAAAGAACCCGCAAAAACCGCCGGAAAAACGCCCCCGAAGATCGTAATCATCGGAAACAGGGCATTTCTAAAAATATGTTTTCCAAACACTTTTTGTTCCGACAAACCTTTTGCGCGGGCGGTGCGCACAAAATTTTGCGGCAAAACTTCCAACGCCGCGCCGCGCATTTGCAAAGCAAAAACGGCCAACGCATGCAAAGTCAAAGTCAAAATAGGCAAAATCAGGCTGCCGATATTTTTGGAAATCCATTCAAACGTGCCGCCGCTCGTGTTTTCCATGTTGATTCCGAAGGAAAAAATATTGAAACCCAAACCGTCCGTCGCAAAAAAGATAATCAGCAGGCCGCCGAGCCAAAAAACGGGCATCGAATAAAGTGCCATCAAAACGTTTCGAATCCAGCGGTCGCGCCGCCCGGCGTGCCGGGCGGCCATCAAACCGAGCGGCAAACCAATCAAATATGCCAAAAAAATCGCCGTCAAATTGATAAAAATGGTGCGCCCCAGCCGGTGCCCAATTTCTTGGCTGACCGGTTCGCCATTCGAAAATGACTTGCCGAGGTTGCCCGTGAAAAAACCGGTGAACCACCGATGATATTGATTTTCAAAGCCGTGCAAGTAAAATGCGGGTTGCCAAAGTCGACACGGTGTTTTGTTTTTTTGTAAATTTTCTGCGGCTGTTTTTAAATTTTCAAAAGCAAAAAGTGTGGGTTGAAAAACGGAGGGATTTTCATTTTTCAATAAAAAAACAGGCGTGGCGATGCTGTCCAAATTTGCACCTAAATCATTGAGCCAGTGTGTTTTGCGCAGCGAATTAAGGTACAGACGAAAAGGGATTTTGTCAATGGAATCGGGCAGGGATTCGACTTCGTTTGTCAATTTTGAGAGTGCTGCGGCGTAGTTTTGGACGGCTGGCCAGTTGCCAGTTTGAGCAGTCAAAGCATCTAACCAATCGCGGCGGTCGGGCATTTTGACGCGGTAAAAAGTATCGGGATAGGCCGCAGTCGTGATTGTAAAATAAAAAACCGGAATGTCCAAACCCAGGTATTTTGCATCTTTTTGATAATTTTCGAGGCGTTTTTCTTCGTTGTTTTCGGTCGCGGCAAATTCCGGGCGCAGTTTCCGCACCGCGTCCACCGGGGCGCATTGATTGAGAAAAAAGGTGGCCATTGAAATCAACAGCAACACCGGCATTGAAAAAAGTAGGCGACGGAAAATGTACATTGGCTAATTGTTTTCATTTAAAACTTACCTTTTCAATCACATCACCCTGTTGGATTTTATGCACCGCGTCCATCCCCGATTCCACTTTCCCAAAAATGGTATAATTGCCGTCGAGGTGCAGCGCGGGCGAATGGGTGATGAAAAATTGCGTGCCTTCCGTATCGTTCCCAGCCGAGGCCATGCCGAGAAAACCTTCGGAATCGTAACTCGTCGGCGAAATTTCGGTGCGGATTGAAAAATCCAAACCACCGTACCCATCGCCACGCGGGCAGCCACCCTGAATCACGAAATTCGGGACGATGCGGTGGAAATTTTTGCCATTCAAAAAGCCATCATTTGCCAGTGCGAGAAAACTTGCCACCGAGCCAGGCGCAAATTCTGGCATCAATTTCAAAACGATTTTCCCATGTTTTGTTTCCAAAGTCACGCGACTGTCGGCTGGCATCGTGGCCAACCGGGCCCAATCGATTGGGTGGTTCCAAGTTGGTTTTCGGGCAGCGGGGGCAGGGCGGTTTTCAAAATATGAAATTGTTTTTTCCAAAGCCATGTAAGCCTCGACGTCGCGGGGCAATTTCAAATTTTGGAGCGTCGTTTTGAAATCATTCAAACGAGTCGAATCATTTAACTCCTTGTATTTCAACACTTCCGACTGAAACCCAGGCGATGCCTCGGCAATCATCCCGACATCTCCGGTGGCAATAAATTGGCGCAAAAAACCATAAATTTCACGCCGCACGCCCCGCGCACCTTCCCCAAAATAATTGTAAAAATTGGCTTTTTGCGCCACCGCAGTCAGCACTTCGGCAGCCGCAGTTTTCACCGCCGGGTGCTGGTCTTGCAAACCGCGCTCGGCCACCCATCGAAATTGCCACGGCGATTCGCCCAAAGCACGCAGGCAAGCGGCGCGCAAATATGGATTGTTACCATTTTTTTGGTAAGCATCCTTCAAATGAAAAACAATGAAATCCTTCGATTCCGTTTCGTCGCGCCCGGCCAACCAACGGCTGCCCGCACGGTACAACGCAATCGAACTTTCCCACAGAATTCTTGGGTTGTCGCGGGCGATCCGCCAATAATAATTGCCATCTTTTGCCTGCCCATTTTCGATAAAAAACTCGGCAGCCGTCCGCGAAACGTGCACATTCGTATCAAAAATAAAAGGCATGACAATCGAGCGCACCGTGTCGTAGTCAAATTTTGCGAAAGCATTTATCAAATTGCATTTCACCCTATAATCCCGCTCGGTGGCAATAACTTTCGACAAAAAACTAAACGCAGGCCGCGTCCGCGACTTGCCCAAAGCCTTTGCCAAAGCCATCCGAACATCTGGATTGACCGCCCGAACGTAACCCGCAGCCATCAACATCGCTTGCGAACTGTCCGGCGCGAGGTCTTTTGTCCGAGCCAAATAATTGGCCGCGACGAGCCGTACTTTTTCTGGGATTTTGTCATCGGCCACGTAATTTAGCATTTTCGTGGTGGCTTCTGGTAAAATAATTCCGCGCAAAGCATACCGATAAATGCCCCGGCATTGCCCATCCAAAAGCAAAGTATCGGTATTTTGATAAGTCGAAATGGTCGCCAAATTTTTCAAATTTCCCGCCCCGCCGCATTTTCCAAGTGCTTCCAAAATGGTCGCATTGAACCGCTGGTGTTTCGACAACGAATCGCCGGGCAAAAAAGCAGCCGACAAAAACGGCTCGGCGCGAACCGTTCCCAATTGGCCGAGCGAAAAAGCAGCCGCAATACGAACTTCCTCCGACGGGTCGGCGAGCAGCGCGGCCAATTTTTCGACCACGTTCGAATCCTTCACCGAAGCAAAAGACAAGGCACTCAAATATCGAAAAGTCGCGTCGGGATGGTTGAAAAATTTGACCAAACTATCGGTCATCCGACGGTCGCGGAAATCGTAAATGCGCTGCACCGCTTTGTCTCGGTAATCGAGGTTGATGGCTCCGTCGGCTTTTTTTTGGGACATTTCCGGCGGGACGCAGGCAAAAAAGAGGAGTGTAAAAAGTGCTGAAAAGAAGATTGAAAATGCATTTTGCATGAAATGTGCTTATTATTTTCTATTAAAAATCATTTATCCAAAACATAAATTTTCGGCAGATTTCTGCCCAAACCATTGTAATCCAAACCATACCCGACCACAAATTTATTTTCGATGTCAAACCCGACGTGCGCCACTTCTACCAAAAATGCCGCAGCGGTTGGTTTTCTCAAAAAAACGACGGTCGAAAGCGAGGCCGGTTTTTGGTCAGATAAATGTTCCAAAAAAAAGTGCAGCGTCCGCCCCGAATCCAAAATATCTTCCACGACGACGACGTGCCGACCTTCGATTTTTCCCGCCCGGCCGTCGGACGGGGATTTTTCGATGCCCAAAACCGTCTCGACTTTTCCGCTGCTTTCCGTGCCAGAATACGAAGTGAGTTTTACAAAAACCACCTCGCAATCGCCCGAAAATTGCCGGACGAGGTCTGCCATGAAAACAAACGCGCCGTTCAATACACCTATAAATAAAGGTTTTTTGCCAAAAAATTCTTGGTCGAGAGCCGCGCCGATTTCCTTGACCCGTTTTTGGACTGCCGATTTTGAAATCATCGGGCGAAAAGTGAGGTCGTGTAGTTTTACTTTTCTCATGTAAAAAATTTAAAAAGCAGCACTGCTGCGAGTCAAAACCTTTTTATTTTTTCTCTAAAATTTTAAAAGTAAAAGCCACTTCGTTTTTTTCATCTGGCTGGTGAGTTTCCATAAAAATTTCACGCCATTCGTCGGGGTTGATTTTTGGAAAAAAAACATCGCCCTCGACTTCAATTTCGACTTCGGTCAAATAAATTTTATCCCAAAACTCGATGCTTTGTTTATAAATCTCCCCGCCCCCGACGATAAATGCTTCGGTTTCGCCGAGGTCGTGTGCAATTTCGAGTGCTTCGGAAATGGAATGTGCGATTTTCACACCTTCGGCCACAAAAAACGGGTCGCGGGTGATGACGATATTCGTCCGTTTCGGCAGCGGCCTGCCGATGCTCCGAAAACATTTTCGACCCATGATGACGCAATGGTTCAGGGTCGTTTTTTTAAACCAAGCGAGGTCGGCGGGCAAATACCAAGGGATTTGGTTGTCTTTTCCAATCACTCCATTTCGAGCGGCGGCGGCGATGGCGGAAACAAGCATGATATCAGTTTTCTTTTTTTAGTTTGTTTTCCAACTCGGCAATTATGCGGAGCAATTCTTCTTGATTTTTCATTGCCTCAGCTATTTCAATATCTTTTTGCTCAATCACTGCTTCTTTTTGCTCAATTATCATTTCTTTTGCTCGAAGTGCATTATCCATAGAAATTTCAAATTCCTCTTCCACACGGATCAAATCTTTCATTTCCTCAGTTTCGGCAGCCAATGCCAAGCGTTTTAAAATCAACTGCAAATCTTTATCATCCGGCTCTCCGGGATACTTCAACAACCATTTATGCTCGGTATCGAAGACCCATTTTTGATTGAAAATAGAAAGCAATTTCTCCAATTTTGTACGGGTTTGTGGCGGCAAGGCATTGATTTGAACCACAAAACAATCATGGCTCAGGTTTTCGATAAACTCATCTTTTTGATTGAGGATTTCACCGGTACTGACATCTTGGTAGTTTCGACCGATTTTCAAAACCGGTCGTTTCAATTTTAAATTAAAACCGAGAAAATAAATAGGCAAAAGCGGAATCGTAATTTCCACGCCATTGACCATTTCGGTCGCCGAATAATTGGCTCCGAGATAATGTCGGAAGCGTTGGATGTCAAAAGCATGATTGCTTTTTTGCAATTCGATGAGGATTTTTTTCTGCCCGCCGTTGGCAGTTTTGATGATGGCTTTGAAATCCAAGCGGAAAATCGTCAGTAAATATTTGTTGGAAGGGGTGCTAAATTCTTGTGGCCGAACCTCTAATTCCAAAATTTCTTCTCCAATGATGGCAGCAATCAGCCGTTTGGCAACGTCCAAATCTTCCATCAGAAATTTGAAAACCACATCGTAAATCGGATTGGCGATTATCATTTTACTTATTTTTTGTGCAAAATTAGGTATAATTGGCTGGTGGGTTCTTTCAGAATGACAAATTTTGGGAAAACAAAAAAAACCGAGCAGTACAAGCCGCTCGGTTTTTAAAAAACTTTCATTTAAACTTTTCAATTTTTGGCCTACCGTTTTTATTTCAAAACAAAATCACCGTAAGTCAATTTGGCCTTCACCAAACCTTTCGCGTTTTCCTCGCCCACAAAACCTTTCACCGTTTCCCAACTGCCGTGCTGGTTTTTGTTCTGGACTGTCGCCCCGCTCGGCGTTTTCAAATCGGTGTAACTGCCCTCGGCATCGAACCGAAAAGCCGCGCCGCGCTCCACTTCCACTTTGAAATCGGTGTATTTTCCGTTCAACCTGACCTCGTTAAAATTCCTGTTCAAATTTTCAACCACCAAAACCCCGTAATTCATATCGGCATCCACCAGCGTGATGATGCTCCCGATTTTCAAATCCGTGTACTGCGTGGTGATGAAAATACTTTGGGCAGATTTCAAAATCACATCCGAATATTTGGTTTGAAGTCGCAGCGACGCCACATTTCCAATCGTAAAATCATCATATTTTGAAACCAGCCGCACGTCGCCGGCCTGCTGAAAATTGACATCCGAGTATTTGGTATCGAGTTCGATGTCGCGGGCGGTGGTCAAAGTCAACTCGCCGTAACTCACTTGGCCGGACAAGTTTTGCATGGAATTCATATTTGCTTTTCCGTAGCCGAGCGACAGTTCGCAATGGTTGTTGATGTTTTCGGTGCGCAGGTCGCCGTACTTGATTTCCGCCAAAAGTTTGCCGTTCAATTGGCTGACATAACTATCGCCGTACTTGTTTTTCAAATCCAATTGATTGGAAATGGGCATCCAAACCGCGTAATTGATTTTAAAATCTTGGCAGGTGTTGCCGTCCACCCAATCCATCCAGCCTTTGTTTTCGGGTGAGATGACGGTTTCGGCTTTCACATAACCGGCGGTGTTCGTGAAATTGACATTGATTCGGTTAAAAACCTTGTCCGCCGAACGTTGGTCGGAAGCATTCACGACGATGGTGATGTCAATTTTTACGGAGTTGTTTTGCCAAGTGTTGACCGTGACTTTCCCGTATTTATTGTACAAAGCCGTCGTCCCGTCGGCCACCGTGCCGAACTCGCGGTTGATGTTTTTGGTAAATTCCTGCTTCGGGCATCCGCCGTTCGGCGGAGTGGCTGCGACTGGTTTTGCCCCGAAACCCACCAAAAAGAGGGCAAAACAGATTTGACTAAATATTTTTGACATCATGCTTTTTTGAATTTGAATGTTGCTGTTGTTGTTCGTCAATATGCTCGAGCACTTTTTCTAAAATAGAGGCTTTTGCCTTATAATTTTCAATCATTGCCCGCACGATTTGCTCCCGGTTTCCGGGCGGAACGTGGGCGAGGTCGTTTTTCAGTTCTTTCATCACGGCGTCCAATTGCACGAAATCTTCTTGAACTGCCGTGTTTTGGGCTGTGAAATTTGCCAGTTTTTCTTGTTTCCCAGCAATGTCGCGTTGGTAAAAGGCTTCCAACTCTGCGTATTCCGATGAAACATCCCCCAAATTCATGGCGGATTCGGATGTTGGCCGTTTGGCGTACCACATTCCTGCGCCAAAACAGGTAATCAACAAAGCGATGGCCGCCGCTGCTCTCAAAATTTGTCGTTGCCAACTGACGTGGAGATTTGGAAGCGATGTGTTTTTGATTTTCAATGCTTTTTCAATGCTGCTCCAAGTTTTCATTTCGTCCGGCAGGTGATTTTCGTCAAATGCCGTGCGGTTTTCGGCCACGAAATTTTCTAAAGTGCAATCACCCAAAACTTTCGCTGATTCCAAATTCGCCAAAACTTTTCCACTCGGTTCCAATTCGTCGAACTGCTCGCGGTGGCTCAAAATGAAAGTTTCGAGCGGGTCGCCGAGCGCGTTCAACGTGCGTTCCGGGCGAACGCGAACCGGCATTTTATCATCGAACAACTCGCGGTGGCCACCGATAAATTTTTCCAAATTATCCGACGAATCGAGGCAGCGCACGATGCGTTCCCACACTTTTTGGGTGGGTGCGGCGGTGTCGAAATCAGCCCGATTTTTATTTAAAAATTCTACAAACATTTTTTTGGACTTTGGACTTTGGACTTTGGACGCTGGACTTTGGTAATGATTTTTATTCCAAAGTCCAATGTCCAGCGTCCAAAATCATTTTAAAATATCCCTCAATTTCGCCTTCGCCCGGCTGTATTGCGATTTTGAAGTCGCTTCCGAAATCTCCAAAATTTGCCCAATTTCCTCGTGGTCATAACCTTCCAAGGCGTACAAATTGAAAACAACTCGGTAGCCGTCGGGCAGTTGGTTGATGGCTTTATTTATTCTTTCCACCGTGTATTTTGGATTTTGCGGCGGCTCGTTTTCGGTTTCGTCGGGGATGTCTGGCAGTTGGTTCATCTCTGCAAAAACCAATCGGCGGCTTTTCAAAAAATTGATGCACTTGTTCACCGTGATTCTTTTTATCCATGCCCCGATGGTGCTTTCGTAGCGAAACGTGTCCAATTTTGTAAAAACCTCGATAAAAGTGCCTTGCAACAAATCTTCTGCGTCCATCGGATTGCTCACCATGCGCAAAGCCGTGTTGTACATCGCCCGCGAGTACAACCTGTACAATTCAAATTGCGCGTCTCGTCGACCGTTTTTACAGCGTTCGACCAAGTCGCGGTGGGTGTCCGTGATGTCCATCCGGGTGTGGTGACTGGTTGACTGGATGATTGGTTATTGGTTTTAGCCTATTGACAAAAGGCACGGCGCGGGGTTGCGCGAAGTGTTAAAGTTTTCTTGTGAAATGACATTTTTGTGGCAATCACCGAGCGGCGGCTATCGCAAAATAGTCACGTTTCCCGTTTCCTCGCCATCGCCGCCGCCGCCGCGAAAAATAAAATAGTAGGTGCCTTCGGGAAGTTCATTGCCATAATTGTCCACTCCAATCCAATCGTTTTTATAAGTTTCGGGGTGTTCGACCCTGAAAACGAGGTCGCCCCAGCGGTTAAAAACGGTCAAAGTGATGGGCGGCGGAATTTTGTAAAAATTAGGAATTTCAAATAAATCACCTATCCCATCGCCATTTGCCGTGAGGACATTTGCCGGTCTGATAATCGCAGGCACAGGTTCTTCGGTTGAGATTTTTACGGTGGCTTCCGAACAAATGTTTGGACAGACCTTCAAACAAATCCGATATCTGAAACCGACGGTTTCGTGTTTCACCTGCCCCCAAATAAAATCAAAAGTCCCATCGGACTGCTCGGTCAACGAACCGAGGCCGGATGTTGAAATAATACTGACGCTCACGCTTTCTTCCAAACCGATTTCGTCGTTGCCCAATAAATTCAAACCCGTCAGCGGCTGGCCTTCATCTTTGTAAACATCGTTGTTCGCTTTCAGGCCGCCGCTTTGAAAAATGGAAATTGTGTCCGATGAAAAACTCCCGCACTCCGCCGTGGCCAACGTCCAAACCAAAGTCAAAATGCCCGGCGAAATCCCCAAAATCACCGTCGTCGGGTCAAATTCATTGCCAATCACTGCATTCCCGGCATTTCCCACGACCGACCATTTGCCCGTCGTGCCGCCCGGCATATTTCCAATGACTGGCGTTTCTGTTTTGTTGCATAAAATAAGGTCGGCACCCGCGTTTGCATCTTTCAAAACATCGGTGGAATGGGAAATGAAAACTTCATCCCGTTTGCTTGGGCAAACGTCGTTGCTCAAATTCCAAAAAAGCAGGTAAATATCTTTGTCATTCAAACCAAAAACCTTCGTTTTTGGATTTGTCGGATCGGAAAATGTCAAATTTTGGCCTTGCGGCTGCGACCAAAAACCCATCAAACCGGGCGTCGTCGGCAGGTCGGCGTCCAATTGAACATCGCCCGGCTGGCAAAAAGCAACGTCGTCGCCGGCAAAAGGCATTTCAGAAATCACTGAAAAAACCTCGATTTCCACCGTGTCGCGGTCGTAATTTTTGCAAGTTCCGTTGCTCAAAGTCCACACAAATTGGTTTTTTCCGGCGGTCAATTTTGAAACAAAAGATTGCGGGCTGGCCGGTTTGTCAATCAAAGCCGTGCCCAAACCAGTCCATTCGCCCGTGCCGACGGCTGGGTTTTCGGCGTTCATTTGGACAAATTGGAAAATTTCACAATTTTTCAAATTACTCCCGGCGTCCGCTTGGATATTTGGAATCGTGTCCACGCTGATTTTGATTTCGCCGGAGGCCTCGCAGTTGCCATTTCCACCCGAAATATTTACAGAAAAAATGCCCGCTGCCGAAATCGTGATGCTTTTCGTGGTCTCGCCCGTGCTCCACAAATATTTGTCCGCAGCCGGCGCAACCAACGTAACTGATTCATTTTCACAGATTGTCGTATCATTTCCGAGTGAAATATTTCCGCCGGGTATGTAACTCAACTGCACATTTACGATGCTGTCGCAACCGTGAAACGAGGGGAAAATCTCCGTCCCGTTCAATTTATTTTCATCAAAAACAGTCCCGTTCAACGTGAATTTTTCGCCGGGGCAAAGAATCACGAGTTTGTCAACGGGCAACGGCGCGAAGCCGTTTGGTTTGATTTCCAAAATTTTGCTGAGGCTGTCGCGGCAGCCAAATTCGTCTTCAATCCAAAGCGAAGCCGTCCAATCCAAATAGGTTGGAAATTGATGGTTGGCCGTTTTTCCATTGCCCGGCGTGCCGTCGCCAAAATCCCAATTCCAAGATTTTACTGAAAAAATGCTCGCCGCGCTGCCCGAAAAATCAATCAGTTTTGGGTTGCACAAATCAGCGACCGCCGTTTGAAAATCTGCACTTAATTTTTTGTAAACCAATACTTTACGTAAAATTGAATCGGTCGAAAAACCATCCGAAACCGTCAATCGAACCGTGTAAAAACCAGTGTCGGAATAGATTTTTTTGACTGGAAATTCCAAATCTGAAAACGTGCCATCGCCAAAATCCCAATGCCAAGAAATGATCCCACCCACCGATTTTTGGGAAAACGAGACCCCAAAATCCGTGCAAATAGTGTCGTTCGAAATCGCAAAATCTGCCTTCACGGAGCCACAATTTTCCACCAAAATGTGGGAATCAGTGGCCGTGCAGCCGTTCGCGTCGGTCGCCGAAACCACATAATTTCCAGCCAAATTGATGGAAACACTTTGCGTCGTGGCCGAAAAACCGCCCGGCCCCGACCATGAAAATTTGGTAAAATTTCCAGTTGTCGAAATCACTGCACCGACCGTCGGGCAAATTGTGGGTGGCCCCAAAATTTCAACCGTTGGTTTTGGATTGACTTTCAAATTCAAATTTATCAGGCTGTCGCAGCCCACCAAATTTGATAATTTTATGGAAAAATTTCCAGTCGTTGAAAAAATTTGCCCACCGACCTCGACCGTTTCGCCTTCGCAGATTGATAAATTTTGGGTAGTCAAATCCAACTTTTCCAAAACCGTGATGGCAAATGAACAAGCCGCATTTTGGCCGGACGGATGCGAAAAAAAGTAATTTACCGTATGTTTTCCAACGGAAAGCAGCGTTCCCGGCGCGAGGCTCGAAGTTAAAATTCCGCCGATGGTTGGGCAATTATCCGTCAATTTTGGGGCAGAAAATACTGCGGGGGCTTGACAATTTCCAGTCGAAGCAACCAGCGTCGTGTCGTTTTGACATTTTAAAATGGGCAATTCGAAATCGTTCACCGTGACTGTCGTGGCACAACTTGCCGTCGCGCCGACCACATCTTTTGCAAAAAAAACGACCGTCGTTTTGCCGATCGGAAAAGTCGCGGGCGCATTATTTGTCAAAATATCCAATCCACAATTTGCCGTGACCGTCGGGTTGGGCAATTGAAAATTGGCAAAACATTCCCCCGCATCGTTTGGCAAAACCACATCCGCCGGACAAGAAATCGCCAACGTCGGCACACCGGTGACTGCAATATTTACCGAACAATTTGCCGTATTTCCAGCGGCGTCGGTGGCCGTAAAATTTTCAATAAAATTTCCAATCGGCAAAGTTTTGACCACCGCGCCGGGCGGATTTATGGTTGTCAAAATGCAGTTGTCGGTGGCAACCGCAGCCGGAATCGTCACCGTCGCCACGCAGCCAGTCGGGTCGATTGGTTGGATGATGGCAGGTGGGCAAACGAGACTAGGTATTTGATTATCAATGACTTGTACGATGGTTTGGCAGGTCGAAATGTTTCCGTTGCCATCGTTTGCAATCAAATTCACGGGCGTGTTGCCGACTGGAAATTGGCCAGAAGTTGGGTCGCCGCCGAATGTCAAATTCGTTGGGCAATTGTCAAAAATCGAAAGTTGATTTGTAAAATTTAAGGTCGCGGTGCAGTCGTTCAAATCAGTATTTGCCGTGATGTTTGGCGGGCAAACGAGCGTCGGAATTTGATTGTCCATGACGGTCACGGTGAAAAAACAGGTGTCAAAATTTCCAGCCAAATCATTTGCAAAAATGGAAACGGGTGTCGCGCCGAGCGGAAAAAGAAAACCCGGCGGCGCATTATTTTTCAAAATAATTTGCCCAAAACAATTGTCGGAAAGTGTGTCCGGCGAAATCGGGACGATGGCTTGGCAAAGTCCCGGCAAGGTATTTACCGAAATATTTGGCGGGCAAACGACGACCGGCGGCTGCAAATCCGCCACTTCGACGGTAAAAAAACAAGGTAGCGCAAAATTGCCCGACGAATCGGTCGCGGTGACAAAAACAAAATTCAAACCCTGTTGAAAAACCGTCCCGCTCGGCGGCGTGCTGACCACCGAAATTGCTTGCAAACAATCGTCCGCAGCCACCGGCGACCAAAAAATGGAATCGGACACGCAAGAATTTGGGGCAGTCGCGACCATCATATTTTGTGGGCAAACCAGCGTCGGCGGGATGATGTCAATATTTAAAACATTAAAAACGCAAGTCCCCATATTTCCAAATTGGTCTGTGGCAGTCATGGTGACTGGCAGCAAACCACTACCCAAAAACGTGCCGGGCGCAGGAATTTGGGTGATATTCAAACCAGTCGGCGAGCAATTATCGGTCGCCACGACCAAGCCCCGATAATCTAGCGTCGCGCCGCAACTAGTCGAAATTTGGGTTGGCGGACAAATCAAAATCGGCGGCTCGTTGTCCAAAACTGTCACCGTCATCGAGCAAGAAGAAATGCCACAATTATCATTTGCCGTAAAAATCACTTGGGAAATTCCGAGTGGAAAAACGGGCGGGGCGTTGCTAGTCAACACCAAATTCGAGCAGCCGGGCGACGACGTGACGATTGCATTTGGAATGGAGTCCGCCGAAAAACAGGTGCCTAAATCGGTGCCGACCGTCAAATTTGGCGGGCAAAAAATGGTCGGCGGCTGGCTAATTGCCGTCAGACTGCCATTCAATTTTCCCAAATCAAAAGCCATGTCAGAGCCGTCCACGACTTCCGACGGGGTCGGGTTTTCCACAAAATTGAGGGGAGAAATGCCTGCGCCGACAACCAAAAATTGGAGTTGAAAAACCTGCGAGCCGTTCGGCAAAGTCACTGGGTTTGACGCCCCGCCCGACCAGCACAGTGAAATCTCACCAGCAGAATTTTTGTTTAAATTAAAATCAGTAGTTGATAATCCTGTCAAATTTAAATTATCCACACTTTGAAATTTCAAAACCGAAGTATTCCAAAAAACAGAAAATTGTAAGCCAGCCACGTTTGCAAAACCATTTACCGAAATTGGTATTGAAATTACGTTGCCCACGTTTGCCAACAAATTGGGCATGGAAGTCGTCAAAAATGGCGGTAAATGGGTGTCGCCAGCGCAGTCGGAAGCGTCGCCGATTTTCATGCCGATAAAATTTTCGGTCGAACCCAAAATTTGCAAATTGGAAATGAAAGCCGTATCCGGAAACGGCGGAGAAAACGGGTTTTGCGGGTTGGGGAAAACATAATCTTCCGGCACAAAACGCCAAGAAGTGTTGTTTGGAAATTGATTTGAAATTCCCAAAATCAGTTTTCGGGTTTCGGTAATGTCAAAAGTGGTGACGGTGTTGGATTTGTTCGCGTCCGCTGCGATAATTTGGTACGGCGTGGGCAGCGGGGCAAAACTAGAAATGTGTTTTTCTATCAAAATCAGGTCGCGGACGGAGACACATTCTTTTGGCAAAGTGTCTTTTTGAGGCCTCAAAATCAGGTTGCTGCCCAGCAGGAGGTTCCCGAAAATGTAGTTTCCGAGCAGGTCGGTAAAAGTTGTGTCCGAAATATCGCCCGACATTTCAACCAAAACTTGGGGGACACCTGCCCCGCTGTTTCGATGGATGTTGCCAGAAATGATGGTTTGGGCATTTATTTTTTGGAAAAAAATAAGGGAAAACAAAAAGCAGACGAGTAGGCGAGTTTTTTCTTGATTAAAAACTTTCATAAAAAATGGTCGGTTTTTGATTTAAAAATGGATTGGGCAGGTAAAAAACACGGGCAAATTTCATCGTTTTTTAGGTTTTTGAAATAAAAAAAATGCCGGATGGTTGAGTATTTCAACCATCCGGCAAAAAAATCGGGCAGCGCATTTTATTTTTTCAATCCTCCAAATCCCCCGACGGCACCGTGATTTTATTTTTCAATTCCGAAAAACCCGGCTCTGCTTCGATGAATTCCGTCAATTTTTCCTTGCACTGAAACTTCCGTTTTTTGGCATAACCAGAACTGCCAAAACCCATCGCTTCGCAAATTTCTTCCATCGAATGGCCTTCGAAAAAGAGGGTCATCAATTTTTGGCAGTCCTTTCCTAATTTTTGAAAACCGGCGACAAAAATCTTTTCGCGCTCCTGATTTTCAATCAAAGTTTGAATGTTGTCGGACGCGGCCAAATGAAAAAGTCCTTCGGTCGAAGCAGTTTGGTTGTCTTTTTTCTGCATTTTATTGCCCCACACCCGGCGGCAGCAACCATATAAATAGGAGAAAAAAGTGCCAGTCAGGACAAAGTCAGGCGACTTCGATTTTTCATAAATGATAATCAATGCATCCTGAAAAACGTCCAACGCATCCGCCTGCCTGCCGCCGGACTGCACGATAAATTTCGTGACGGGCGGCAGAAAATTTTTATAAATCTGACGCAACACGGCCTGATTGCCATGCAAAACAGCGTCGAGATATTGTTTTTCGTCCGAACTGTTTAGTTCTTTTGACCTACTGTTTAGTTGAGCCGAAAGCATAACTGAGATTGATTTCGTGAGTGGTGCCTAAATAATTGCTTAATAATCCTGAAATGTTATAATCGAACCCATACCCAATCCTGAATATGCCCTTTTGCAAACCTATGGATTCTGCGAGAATTAAACCGACTTCTGTATGTATAACTTTGGCGGTACCGTAACCCAGACCCATCCAAAAGTTGTTGCGAAACTTCTGGCGAAGATTGATATCCACATTTACAGGTTGGTTTTTGGTGTATTTTACCCAAATCGAAGGCTCCATAAAACCTTGCTGGCCGACTGGAAAAATCGCGCCCATCGAACCCATCACGTGCGTCGGGCGGCGAAAAGTGAATTTTTCACCATCTTGGCCATCAAAAGTAGCCCCCAAACCTGCGACCTGCGGCAACGAAACGCCCGCGTAAAACTTCGCCCCACGTTGTGGATAGGCAATAAAATTGATGCCGATGCCAAAATCAGGAACCCATTTTGTTTCCTGCGCCGCCTGCAATTGGTCGCCCGGTTTAAATTCGAGGTCGGCGCGGTCGATTCGATATTGAAGCATTCCTGCTGTCAAACCGAGGCCGATAAACATATCTTCCTGCGACGACGGGCGAATTTGGTAAGCATATCGGCCATAAATTCCTTGAACATCCGCCGCTCCAACCTTGTCTTTCATCAAAAAACCACCAAAACTGGAAAGCGTATTTCCTTGATTCGTGTGGTCAAAACGCGCCAACGCAGTCAGCGGCGAACCTTCAATTTTCGTCCATTGCCGACGAAAGGTTAAACCCGCCACCGATTTTTGTTGGTACTGCAAAAACTCGGACGGGATGGCAGCCGGATTTATAAAAGTCTGTAAATCAGAATATTGGGTAAATAAACTGACCAATTGGGCAGCCGAACGAACGGGCGCAACCGCCATGAAAATGGCTACGGCAAAAAGGATTTGGATATATTTTTTCATTTTTAAAATGGTTTAGAAGTTGATGATTTTTTGAAAATTATCGAAGAATCGTAACGTACCCAGTTTCTTCATTGTCCCCGCCACCGCCGCGCAAAACATAAAAATAGGTTCCTTCCGGCAATTCATTTCCGTCGTTGTCCACGCCGTTCCAATTGTTCAAATAGGTTCCCGGTGCGTCAATTTGAAAAACCACATCGCCCCAGCGGTTGAAAACGGACAAAGTAATCGGCGGTGGAATTTCTTCAAAATTAGGGATTTCAAAAAAATCGCCCACGTTGTCGCCGTTCGGGGTCATCACATTTGCCGGGCGAATCATCAATGGAACCGGGCCATTTGTTGAAATTTCGACCGTCGCCTCCGAGCAAATATCGGGGCAGGTTTTCAGGCAAATTTGATATTTGAAACTCACATTTTCATGTTTCACCTGCCCAAAAGCAAAATCAAAAGTGCCGTCAGGCTGCTTCGTCAAAGTCCCAATATTTGGCGTAGTCAAAATGTTGACCGTAACATTTCCATCCACTCCGACCTCGTCGTTTGCCACAAAATTCAAACCGGTGAGCGGTTGGCCGATGTCATCGTACCCATCGTTGTTGGCTTTCAGGCCGCCACTTTGAAAAATGGTCAAAGTATCGGACGAATAATTGCCGCATTGCGAAGTCGAAAGTGTCCAAACCAACTGCAAAGTTCCCGGCGCGATGCCCGTGACCATCGTCGTCGGGTCAAATTGGTTGCCGATAATTGCAGTCCCGGCGTTGCCGACGACCGTCCATTTTCCAAAACTTCCGCCCGGCGTATTTCCAGAAATTGCCACCTCTGTTTTGTCGCACAAACTCACATTGTCGCCTGCATTTGCATCCTTCAAAACATTTGGCGAGCGCGAAATCAATACTTCATCCGAAGAATCCGCGCAAACGCCATTTCCAATTTTCCAAAAAAGGATATAAATATCGGTCGCGTTCAAACCCGTCACCGTCGTTTTTGGATTCGTTGGGTCGGCGATGGTCAAATTTTGTCCCGCCGGCTGCGACCACATTCCAGTCAAACCTGCCCCGGCCGGAGGGTCGGCATCCAATTGAACAACGCCGCCGGTTTGGCAAAATGCCACGTCATTTCCGGCAAAAGCACTTTCAGAAATTGGGGAAACCACATTGACAATGGCCGCGTCCGTGCTGTAATTTTTACAAGCCCCGTTGCTCAAAGTCCATGTAAATTGATTTTGCCCACTTGTCAAATTAGAAACAAAAGATTGTGCACTCGCCTGATTATCAATGATTGATGTGCCAGAAATTGACCACGCGCCCGTGCCGATGGTTGGGTTTTGGGCATTTAATTTTACAAATTGCGAGGTCGCGCAAATCGTTTGGTCGAGGCCAGCGTTCGCCGTCAAATTTGGAATCACGTCCACCGCGACATTGATTTCGCCCGACGCTTGACAATTCCCGCCGCCCGCCGAAATCGTCACCGAATATTTTCCGGCAGCCGAAACCGTGATGGTTTTTGTGGTCGCGCCGGTGCTCCATTTGTAATTTGTCGCAGCCCCCGCGTCCAACGTAAGTGATTGATTTTCACAGATTGACGTGTCCGCGCCGAGCGAAATATTTCCACCGGGGATGTAACTCAACTGCACATTTACGACGCTGTCGCAACCATGAAACGATGGCAAAATGGACTGCCCAAACAAATTATTTTCGTTGTACAAAGTCCCATTTATCGTAATGGATTCGCCCGGACAAAGCACCGGAGTCAAAGTCACCGGCAGCGGCGCGATGCCGTTCGGACTGATTTTCACATCTTTTGACAAACTGTCGGTGCAGCCGAAATTGTCCATCACCACGAGTTGCGTCAAAACCGTGTCGTAATTTCCATATTCATGTTTTGGGTTTTGACCAACCGCGCCCGTGCCGTCGCCAAAACTCCAAGTCCAATTTATCACCGGAAAAGTCGCCGCCGCCATGCCTGAAAATTGCAGCTCCGTCGGTGTGCAAACATTTGTCGCAACTTGCGAAAATCCAACATCTATTTTTGGATAAATAAAAATGTCGCGTTCAACAGTGTCCGAAACAAAATTATCCGAAACAATCAACCGCACGGAATACGTCCCAGGCGTCGGATAATATGTGAACGGATTTTGCTCGCTGCTCGAATTTCCGTTTCCAAAATCCCAAAACCACTTGTTCGGGGCAGCAGGCATTCCTGTGCTTTTGTCCGTAAATTGGACGATAAAATCGGTGCAAGCCGTGTCGCGGTTCGCCTCGAAATCGGCAAAAACTGCCCCGCAGTACGACACGATGTCGATTTCGTCGCTGGCCGAGCAGCCGAGGTTGTCGGTGACCGTCGCGGCATAAATTCCGGGTTGGTCAATGGAAATCGTCGGGGTCGTTTCGCCGCCGGGCGACCACAAAAATTGGGCAAAAATGCCCGCAGTCAGCACGGTGGAAACGCCCGGACACAAAGAAAGTGGGCCCATGATTTCAAAAATTGGTTTTGGATTTATGGAAAGAGTAGTTTGTAAAATGCTGTCGCAGCCGGTCAATTGGGATTGGAAAAAATCTTGATAAATGCCCGCCGTTTTTCTAAAAATGCCGCCGAGTAAAATGCTGTCGCCTTCGCAAATTTCAACATTTGCTAATTCAATTACTGTCGGGTTTACATTTAAATTTAGAGAAATCGTGCTGTCGCAACCAATCAGGTTTGGCAAAACGGTCGTGAAATTTCCTGAAACCGTAAAAATTTGACCACCCACAAAAGCCGTATCGCCTTCGCAAATTGTCAAATTTAGGTTTGAAAATGTCGGGCTGGCTGAGACGATTATTTGAAAATTACAACCCGTCGTTGCCGCGCCGGAAGTGTACAAAAAATTGACTTGGTGCGTTCCGACGGCCAAAATTTGCCCATTTTGAATATTTGAAGTCAAATTTCCCGGCACGAGCGGGCAGTTGTCAATCAATTCCGGCAGCGAAAAACTGGCCACCGCCGAGCAAACCGGGACGGTCGCCGAGAGCGCAATATTTGGCGGGCAAATCAAAGTTGGGGCTTCGATATCGTTCACCGTGACCGTCGTCGAGCAAGAAATTACGCCGCCGACGGCATCGGTTGCGCTGAAAATGACCACCGTTTGGCCGATTGGAAATGGGTTAGGCGCGTCATTTGTCAAAGAATTCAGGCCGCAAGTTGCCACGACGACGGGGTCGGGCAAGTTCAAATTGGCAAAACATTGGCCGGGGTCGTTGTTCAAAACCTGCGCCGCCGGGCAAACGATGGTCAAATTTGGTGTCCCGGTAATCGTAATTTGAACCGAACAAGTCGAAGAATTTCCCGCCGCGTCGGTGGCCGTGAAATTTTCAAAAGAAATTCCAATTGGAAATGTCCCGCCCGTCGAACCCGTCGGAACGATTGGAAAAGTGCAATTGTCCGTCGCGGTCGCGGGTGGAATGACGACCGTCGCCACGCAACCAATCAAATCAATCGGCTGGACAATCGGCGGCGGGCAAATCAAAATCGGGGCTTCGTCGTCGGCCACAAAAATGGTGATTTGGCAGGTCGCGGTGTTCCCGTTTCCATCGCTCGCCGTCAAATTTACCGTCGTCAAACCGAGCGGAAATATGCCGGAAGTTTGCCCGGCGATGATGCTGGGAGCTGTGCCGCAATTGTCTGAAATTGAAATTTGACTTGAAAAATCTATCGTCGCCGAACAAATTCCGGGGTCGGTTCCCACCGAAATATTGGCCGGGCAAGTCAAAACGGGCGGTGTATTTTCTGAAATAATTACATTTAAAGTGCAAGTTGCCGTGTTACCGGAGTCGTCTGTCGTGGTGACGGTGACGGTCGTCGTGCCGATTGGAAATGGATTTTGTGGGAAAAAATTTGAACTCAAAACTTGGGAGCAGTTGTCATTTGCGGCAGCGAAAATTGAAACCGTCGCCGTGCAAATTCCTGCGTCCACATTTTGAAAAATGGTCGGCGGACAAGTGACTGACGGCGGTTGGTTGTCCAAAACCGTCACCGTCATTTGGCAAGAAACCGTCGAACCGGCGTTGTCGGTGGCCACAAAAATGACCGTCGTCGTGCCGAGCGGGAAGGTCGCGGGGGCATTATTTGTAATCGTGTCCAACCCGCAGCCCGCCGTCGCGGTGGCATTTGGCAAGGTCAAAGTGGCAAAACATTGCCCCGGGTCGGTATTTACTGTAACATTTTGCGGACAAGAAATGGTGAAAGCCGTCGTGCCGGTCACCGTGATATTTAAAGAACAGGTCAAAATTTGGTTGCCGTCCGTCGCCGAAAAAGTGAAAACCAAGGTGCCGATTGGGACATTTTGCAAAACCGTGTCGCCCGGAACCAACCAACCTGCCGGGCAATTTTCCGAAAAAATCGGGGCTGGAACGGCCACCGTCGCAAGGCAAGAATTCGGGTCGGTCGGCTGGACAATGTTCGCCGGGCAGGTCAAAACGGGCGGCTGGTTGTCCAAAACCAGCACCGTCATCGAGCAAGATGCCGTTTGTCCGGTCAAATCCGTCACCGTAAAAATGACCGTCGTCAGGCCGAGTGGGAAGGTCGCCGGAGCATTGTTTGTAATCGTGTCCACGCCACAAACCGCTGAGGCTGAGGCATTTGGCAAAGTCAAAGTGGCAAAACATTGGCCGGGGTCGGTCGGCACCGTGTCGTTCGGCGGGCAGGTGATTGTCAAATTTGACGAGCCAATCACCGTAATATTTATGGTGCAGGAATCAGACGAAGTACCGTCGCTGGCCGTGTAAATTGCCTGAAAATTGCCCACGCCGTATGTTCCATTTTGCGGAGCGGTCAAAATCAGCGAGTTCGGGCAGTTTTCGTTGACCGTTGCGGGCGGAAAAGTGATGAACGCGGTGCAAGTTCCGGGGTCGGTGTTTGTCGTGATGTCAGGCGGACAAGTGATTTCGGGGGCTTGCGTGTCGTTTACCGTGACCGTCGTCGTGCAGGTCGCTTCGTTTCCAAAAACATCATAAACAAAAAAAGTGACCGTCGTCATGCCAACCGGAAAATCGCCGTTCGCCGGGTCGGGGACTTGGACAATGTCAAAAACATTTGACACGTCGTCGCAATTGTCTGTGATCGTCGGGTCGTCCAAAAAAGCATAACCCACACATTCGTCTGGCGCGGTGGACAAAGTGAGGTTCGGCGGGCAAATGATGACGGCAGGTTCGTTGTCAACGACTTCAATATTTGCGGTGCAAGTCGCCGTGTTTCCAGCCGCGTCGGTCGCCGTGAAAATGACCACCGTATTTCCGACCGGAAAAACATTTCCGGCAGGGGCATTATTTGAAAAAACAATCTGGTTAGCCGCCGAACAATTGTCGCTCGCCTCCGGCACGTCGGGCGCGACGACCGCCGAGCAAAGTCCGGGCGTGTTGAAAACCGATTGGTCGGGCGGGCAAAAATTGATGACCGGGGCTTCGTTGTCAACCACCATGACCAAAACGGTGCAAGTCGAGGAATTTCCATCGTCGTCCGAACCCGTAAAAATCACCGTCGTGTTGCCGAGCGGAAATGGCGACGGGGCATTATTTGTAAAAACAAACGCGCCGGGGCAGTTGTCGGTGGCCGTCGGGTCGGGCAAAACGAGGTCGGCAGTGCAAACACCGGGGTCATTATTTACCGTTAAATTTGGTGGGCAGGTCAAATTTGGGGCTTGGTCGTCGGTCACGGTGACGGTCGTCGTGCAGGTCGCGGAATTTCCGTTGATATCAAAACCTGTAAAAGTCACGGTCGTCGTGCCGACTGGAAATGGGTTCGGGGCATCATTTGTCGAAAAATCAAAACCGCAATTGTCCGTGCCGACCGGGTCGGGCAAAACGACGACCGCCGTGCAATTTCCGGGGTCAGTTCCGACAGAAATGTTCGACGGGCAATCCAAAACTGGCGGCTCGTCGTCGGTGATGGTCACGGACATTTGGCAAGTCGCGGAATTTCCCGAAAAATCCACTGCCGTCCAAACGATGTTGGTCGTGCCGACCGGGAAATTGGTCAAATTTGGGTTGCTGGAAATGATTTCAATGCCACAATTATCGGTCGCTGTGGCAGGCGGAACAGTCACGTCGGCATCGCAAACGCCGGGGTCGGCAGATTGTGAAATACTCGCTGGGCAAGAAATTACTGGA
>JANNMS010000281.1:0-8223 GCA_031398055.1 Saprospirales bacterium
TTTTAAAGCAACTTCTTATGTTTTCTAATGTGTCTTTGTGGTAAAAAACTGGGTGGTAAATAGTTGCGTTTTAGAAATTAAATAAAAAAGGTGTCAAATCCGGGTTGGGTTTGACACCTTTTTTATTTGAAATTGAAAAAGTACAAATGCACAATTATTTTGCAATTTTTGCAAAAAGTAAAATTTTAAACAACTATACCTACCTTCGCCCCCGACAAAACAACAGTCAAGACATTTATTTATGAAAAAACCAAATCCGCGTCGCAGCAAAAATCAGGAGGAAAATCCATTTTTCAGCAAGATTTTCCGGCCGTTCGATTTACAGGCATTGCTAAAAAAACCGCACGACAAGTACGTTAAATATGTGCTGAGCCATCACCAAGTGGCTTTGGAATTTTTGAAATATGCCTTGCCAGAAGACCTGCAAAAATTGATAGATTTTGATTCCCTCGAACCGACAGAAGATTCGTTTATTGACGAAGCGATGAAAGAACATTTCAGCGACACGTCTTTTTTGTTGAAATTTTTGGACGATTCGCTGCTGCGTGTCAATTTTTGGGTGGAGCACAAAAGCGAAAAACCGGATTACCCGATTTCGCTGCAACTCTTAAAATACATCGTGAGCAATTACGACCATGATTATCGGCAAAACAAAAAGCCAGTGCCAGTGGTGACCATCGTTTTGTATCACGGCGAGCCGGATTGGCAAAAGGAAACTTTGGATTCCTTGTTTCCGAACCTGCCAGCGGCTTGCAAAGCGTATTTGCCCAATTTTGAATTTATCTTTATCAATGTTGGTCAATTGTCGAACGACGAGATTTTGGGCTTGAATTTTATGTTGCTCCCCAAAATTTTCTTGGCCTTGAAACTCGGCAGAAACCCGGAGCAATTGCGCCAATATTTCGATAAAATCGTTATTTTTGCATCGGGTTCGACAACGAGAGCAGCACTTTTGAATCTTTTGTTGGTGACCCTTCATTATTTATCCAGTGTTTCAAAAATCAATAAAACAGAATTTCTTAAAATGGTACAGACATTGCCCACCGCCGACAGCGCCGAAGCACTCAGTTGGTTTGAGGTAGAACTTCAAGAAAATTTTGAAAAGGGAATGGAAAAGGGTAAAGAAATCCCAATCTTGATTTTCATGCGAAACAACCCAAATTGGACAGACCATCAAATTTGCCATGCTTTTCAAGTGGACTTGAATTTTGTCAAATCCATCCGGGAAAAATTGAAAAGCCTCAATAATTAAAACTTGGTCATCGGACAAGTAAAATCCTTTTTCCAAAAAGCCTCACCGCGCAATTTGCAAACGGTGGGGCTTTTTTTTATTTCCATTTTCTGCGCGATTTCACCAAATCCCCTGAAAATCAATCTTTTAAAACCAACATCGGGCAGCCTTTTTATATCTTTATATATCTTCGCAGCACCCAATTTTCTTTTCCAATTCTATTTAGAAACCATTTCCTCCTGATTTTTTTTATGAATAAAATCTACACCACCGTCAATCCTTTCGCCCTCCTTGCTTTCATTTTTTGCCTCACAACTTTCGCAACGGCGAATTTGGAAGCCAAAACTTTGCCTTTCATCAACCGCTCGGAACTCGTTTTAGGCGAAGGCGAACCCATTCCCGGCGATAGTTTGGCGGCGCAAAATTTATCCGAAGAAGTAGAACTGATTTCAGTCACCTCGCCCGACGGCCACTTAAAATGCATCATTCGAAAAACGGTTTTCTGCGCCACAAAAACCGTGAAATTGGAGTCTTTGACCCAAGCCTTGCTCGGCGGAAATCAAATTACAGCAATTACCGTGCAATGGAATTCCGGCCAATTTGCCAATCAAATAATCGTCCAGCCGCCCGGCCAATGGAGTTACGACGATTCCAGTTTCGGCTGTGACCACCACGAAAACAGCATTGACATCCCCGAAGCATTTTTCGATGGCCCGATGACCATCACCGGGCCAAACATTTTGTGCGCCGGAGATGACGGCGTCCTCGTCGTGAGTATGCCGAACGACCCCGGTTATGATTTCCCGGAAGTCACTTGGACGCCCGAAAATCCGAGCGGCCAACTCAGCCCGTTTCTGATTCCGGGGCAAGGGACATATACTTTGTCAACGATTGACCAATTTGACTGCCCATTTATGGCCACAAAAACGGTGCAGCAAAGTCCGCCGGTTTTGCCCACGATTCAGGGGGCGATTTTTATGTGTTCTGAAAATGATTCGGAAGTTTTGAGCGTCAGCCCAACATTTACAACTTATCAATGGCAGGGTGGCCAACTCACCCAAACCGTGACGGTCACCGAACCCGGCACGTATTCCGTGACCGTCACGAACATTTACGGCTGCACCGGCGAACGAGAATGGCAAGTCAACCCAGCAGATATCGACACGATTTACGGAACCATCAGTGCTCCGGCGATTTGCCCTGGCACGCCGTCCACGCTGCAAGTCGTGGGCGGGCCGTATTCTTCGTTGGTTTGGTCAAATGGCTTGGTCGGCCCCACCATCATGGTCAATCAACCCGGCACGTATTCGGTCACGGCCACCAATCCGTATGGCTGCACGAACGCCCGGCAATTTGTCGTCAATCCCGCTCCGCAGCCCGCACCGGCACTCAATTCGCCCTCGATTTGCGCGGGCGCATCGGCCATTTTGTCGGTCGGCGGCGGCAGTTTTGCAACTTTTAATTGGACTGGCGGCTCCAATTCGTCCACACTTTCGGTCAGCACGCCCGGCACTTATTCCGTGACCGTCGGCGACGGAACGGGTTGCACCGGCACAGCTACGACGACTGTCCAAGCCTCGCCTGCCGCCGTGCCGACGATTTCGGGACAAGCGGCGGTTTGCTCGCCGGGGACAGCAGTTTTTCAGGCGTCCGGCGGTTTTTCAAGTTATGCTTGGACGACGCCCGGCGGCGGGTCGGGCGGCAGTTCGCCCTCGATTCAGGTGGATCAAACTGGAAACTATATCGTAACTGTGTCAAATTCAGCGGGTTGCACCGGCACGGCGAGCCAAGCATTTTTGGTAAATCCTTCTCCGACGCCCGCCGTTTCGCTTGCGCCCTACAATTGCAACGGCCAATTTGGCCTTTCGGCAAATACTGGTTTCGCAACTTATCAATGGTCGAGCGGCCAAACAACGGCCAATATTTCTGCTCAAATTGATGGAAATTACATCGTAACCGTCACCACCGCCGCAGGTTGCACCGGCACGGCGATGCAAATTGTCAGCATTCCGCCGCCGCCGATGACCAATATCACGGGCGTCAGCGCACTTTGCCCTGGCATTTCCGGGCAACTTTCGGCTGCTGGCGGCTATTCAAATTACGTTTGGTCGGGCGGTTTGACTGGCGCAAATATCACCGCCGCCGCTCCCGGAACTTACACGGTGACGGCCACCGACCAATTTGGCTGCACCGCCACCGCCCAACGGGTGGTAAATGCCTCGCCGCCACTCGTCCCCGTCGTCGGTGGGCCGCTCGAAATTTGCATTGGCGGCACGGCTTTGATTGCTGTAAATGGCACTTTTGACAATTATAAATGGTCAACCGGCGCGACGACTTCCGGCATTTCGGCTTCAACAACTGGAAATTATACCGTCACCGTGACCAACGCCGACGGATGCAGCGGCACGGCCACGCACCCGCTTTTGGTCGGCACGGGGCTTTCCCCACAAATCACTGCCGCGCCGTATTTGTGCAACGGGCAAATCAATTTGTCCGCCGGAGCAGGTTTTTCAACTTACGTTTGGACAAATAACGCGGGCACATCGGGCATCACCGTGACCACTTCTGGAAATTACGCCGTGACCGTCACCGACAACACCGGCTGCACCGGAACGGCTTTGTTAAATGTAACCATCCCGACCCCGCCGGGCGTTTCGATTGGTGGAAATACAGATTTGTGCGCCGGGCAAACGACCCAACTTTCGGCCACGCCCGGCTACGTAACTTACGCTTGGTCGAGCGGCCAAAACACGCCGACCATCACCGCCGGAGCGAACGGCGCGTTTGCCGTGACCGTCACCGACAATTTTGGCTGCACCGCTTTTGCTTCGATTGGCGTGACGATTTACCCACCCATCATGCCAGCCATCGTTGGGCCGGCGGCGATTTGCCAAAATGCAAATGCCACGTTGTCGGTAAATTCCAATTTTGCCCAATATTTATGGTCAAATGGTTTGACCACGCCCACGATTTCGGTTTTGCAAAGTGGTTCGTACCTCGTGACCGTGACCGATTTGATTGGCTGCACGGCCATCGCGGCGCACGGTTTGACGGTCAATCCCGCACCGCAGCCCGTTTTACAACAAAATATTTATGACTGCGACGGGCAGATTGATTTGACGGCGAGCAGCGGTTTTTCAAATTATTCGTGGTCAACTGGCAGCGCAACCGCCGCCGCCGTTGCCACCGTTTCCGGAAATTATGTCGTGACCGTCGCCGACGCCATCGGTTGCACGGGCACGGAAACGATTGCGGTTGTCATCCCCGCCGACCCGGTCGTGACCATTGCCACCGCGCAACCATTTTGTCTCGGCGGCAGCGGACAATTGCAGGCGAGCGGCTCTTTTTCAAATTATATCTGGTCGAGCGGGCAAGCCACGACGGGCATCACCGTGAATTTGGCTGGAAATTATTCAGTCACCGTCACCGACCAATTTGGCTGCACAGCCACTTCGACCACCGCCGTCGCGGTGCTGCCGCTGCCACAACCCGTCGTGCAAGGCCCGCCGGAAATGTGCGCCGGAGCCAGTTTTCCACTTTCGGTAAATGGTGGAATTTTCACCCAATTTTCGTGGTCGGACGGCTCGACCGGAGCGACGACGAACATTTCATTTCCCGGAAATTACACCGTGACCGTCACCGACCAAAACGGTTGTAAAAATTCTGACAACATCACCGTCGCCACCGGAACGCTGCCAACGGCTACCGTCGGCCCCGACCAAACTTTGACTTGCGTCCAAAATGCCGTGCAATTGACTGGCGCGGGCAGTTCGGCGGGTGCCAATTTTTCATATCTCTGGGTCGCGTCGAACGGCACGACGATTCAGGATGGAACGACTTTGACCCCCGTCGTCACCACTGCCGGGACGTACAAATTGGTCGTGACCAACTCGGCGAACGGTTGCACGTCGAGCGCGTCGGTCACCGTCGATCAAAGTGCGGACGTGCCGATGGTCGTCCTCGCATTGCCCGAAGTTTTGACTTGCACCAAAATTTCCATCCAACTTGACGGCACAGGCAGCAGCGGCGGCGCAGGTTTTCAATACCTCTGGACAGCCACCGGAACTGGAAATATCGTTTCCGGAAACACCACTTTGATCCCGACGATTGACAATCCGGGCACCTACACTTTGCAGGTTTTGAACACGACGAACAATTGCTCGGCCACGTCCACGATCGTGATTTTGGAAAATATCGAGTCGCCCGTTTTGAATGTCGGCCCGATCGAAACTTTGACTTGCACCCAGCCATTTTTAAATATTCAGGCCATCATCGTTTCGTCATCGTCCCAAAATTTGGATTATGCCTGGACGACGGTCGGCGGAAATATCCAGTCGGGCGCGACCAAACCCAATCCAATTGTCAACGCGCCGGGAACGTACACTGTCGTGGCGACCGATTTGACGAACGGCTGCACCGGCTCGGCCACGAAACAAATAAATGTGGATGCAAACCTGCCCGTCGCGACGGTTGCGTTGCCGCAAATTTTGACTTGCGTAAAAATTTCACTCAATTTGGACGGCTCGGCTTCCAGTTTTGGGGCAAATTTTAAGTACACTTGGAAAACGCAGGATGGCAATATTGTCAATCAATTTGACCCGCAAAAACCCTTGGTTGACCAGCCGGGCGAGTACACTTTGATTGTCCAAAACACGGCGAACGGTTGCGCTGACACGACTTTGGTGGAAGTTTTTCAAGATGTCGAAGCACCGACCGCCGAGGCTGGGGCGACCAAAGAATTGTCTTGCAAAACCCTTTCGTTGCAACTTTTGGGCACGGCGAGCGGTGCGAGTTCCAATTTGACTTTCGATTGGTCAACTGCCGGAACTGGAAATATCGTTTCTGGAAAAACAACTTTGACCCCGACCATCGACAATCCGGGAACTTATATTTTAGTGGTGACCGACGCCTCAAACGGCTGCACGAAAACGGACAACGTCGTGATTTCGGAAAATGTCTCGCCGCCCGTGCTTTCGATTTCGACGCCGGGTTTGCTGACTTGCGTGGACCAAACTGCCTCAATTTCCACCAATTTGACCGGGCAAGGCAACGCGCCGACGCTCGTTTGGGCAACTTCAAACGGCAACATCACCTCGCCCGTTGACCAAAAAAATATCACGGTGGACAAACCGGGGACGTACATTTTTTTGGTGACAAATAATGAAAACGGCTGCACGGCCACGATTCAAACCATTGTAAATCAAAACATTGCGCCGCCGCCGGTCGTCATCGAAAATCCGTTGTTGCTGACTTGTTCGCGGACGGAGGTGGATTTGCAGGCCAATTTTACCAATAATTTGACGGCAGTTTGGACGACTTTGGACGGCACGATTTTGTCGGGCGAAAACACCGCGACGCCGTCGGTTGGGCAAATCGGGACGTACCAAGTTTTGGTGACGAACCCCGCCGACGGCTGCACAAATACCGCTGAAATTTCGGTCGGCGAGGAAACCGACAAGCCGCACGGCATCACTTTTAGACTTTCTGAACCCGATTGCACGGGTAAAAAAGGCGTGGTGGATGTGGATTCGGTTTTGGGCGGCGTGCAACCGATTATTTATTCCATCAACGGCGGGCAGTCGTTTTTGTCGGCCAAACATTTCGGCGGACTCGCGCCGGGCAACTACGATTTGGTGATTCAAGATGCGAACGGCTGCGAGCACACTCAATCCTTGAACGTGCCGATTCCGGTAAAACCGGCGGTGCAATTGCCGCCTGTTTTTGAGATTGAATTTGGCGACAGTCTGCAATTGCAGCCCAATTTTCCGCCCGGTTTTTCGGTAGACATGGTGGACACGGCGTTTTGGAAACCGCTCGACGACCTTGTTTTTGAAAGTTTGACGATGCCGGAATTGCTCACGCCCTGGGCAAAACCTTTTAAAACAGCGACTTACACTTTGACAATCGTCACGCAGGAAGGCTGCACAGCCGAGGCGCGTTCGCAAATCAAGGTCACCCCGCCAAATATTTATGTACCGAACATCATCCGCCCGGACGGCGCGGACATTGAGGACAACGCTGGATTTACCATTTTTGCAAATACAAAAGCGGTGGTGGAAATCCAGCGGCTGCAAATTTTCGACCGCTGGGGCGAGCAGGTTTTTGTCAACACGAACTTCCAACCGAACGACCCAAGTATTGGTTGGAAAGGCACGTTTCGGAAAAAACAAAACACGCCTGCGGTGTTCGTTTGGTATGCCGAGGTGCTTTTGAGAAATGGGGAAATTGAGTTTTTGGAGGGGGATGTAACGGTTTATCGGTGAGTTTTTGGAGTTTCAAATTGAAAAAAGAACCTGAGTAGTTACGAAATTTGAAAAATTCAATTTGAAAAATTTTGGGACAGCAACGTCAAAGTGCTGCCCCGTTTTTTTTGCATCGGACAAAGTTTTTAAAGAAACCTGTACTTTTGTTTTTCAAAAAAATCAGTCATGCAACAGATTTTATTAAATGTAAAAGACCAAAGCAAGGTCAATTTTTTGCTCGAATTGCTCCGGGGTTATGATTTTGTGGAAATATTGACCGCAGCACCTGCACCGAGCAAAAACAGCAAAGCAAAAAGAACGAAAGCGCAACTGAAATTTTCGGAAGGTCTCCGGGAAGCATTTCAGGAAGTTGAATTGCATTTGCAAGGCAAAAAAACAATGACCAAAGCCGAAGATTTAATCCAAGAACTCCAAAATTTATGAATGTTTTTACCTCCCAGCGGTTCAACCGAGAAATCAAACGGCTGACCAAAAAGTATCCATCCCTGAAAATCGAGTTTCCGGAATTGGTCGAAAGTTTGAAGGCTCAATTATGATTTCAAGTTGCTGTTTCAAAAAGGTGCGTAGCACCTCGATATTTGTAGAAAAACAAGGAAAAGCGATTCAAAAGGTGCGTAGCACCGTCATATTTCAATGTCAAATGTTCCGGTGCTACGCACCTTTTTAAAATTTTGGCTACAAAATTCTACAAATATTGAGGTGCTACGCACCTTTTTGAAACAGCAACTT
>JANNMS010000285.1:0-3265 GCA_031398055.1 Saprospirales bacterium
CGGATCTCGGCGAGCGTGGGCACGCGCCATCGATTACCGAGGACGCCACCGGCCTGCAACGAGGCCACGAGGCCTTTGTGCGCCACCAAAATGGCTTTTACATAACTCAAACCGAGGCCAAAACCTTTTACATCATGTAAATTGCCGGTGTGGACGCGGTAAAATTTGTCAAAAATATGTTTCCGCGCCTCTTTATTTATCCCAATTCCTTTGTCGGAAATCGTGATTTCCACGCCGTCGGCCACGTCGCGGGTGGCGATATTTATCTCCGGTTTTTCTGGGCTGTATTTGTTGGCGTTGTCCAAAAGATTGTGGATCACGCTGGCAATGTGCGTAGAATCGCCCTCGATTACCGGGTTTTGGGATTGCAAATCGGTGGTCAAAATGCCATCCCGTTTTTCAATTTGCAGGCTGAAATTGTCTATCGCTTGTTGAATTAATTCGTGCAAATTGATGCTGGAAAGATTGAGTTGCAGGTCTTTTTTGTCCACCATCGCCATTTGCAAAACGCGTTCGACTTGCGCGTTCATACGCCTGTTTTCTTGTCTGATAATGTCTGTAAATCGTCTTATCTTATCTTGATTAGTGATTATCATCGGACTATTGATACTATCCGCAGCAAGAGAAATCGTGGCTATCGGTGTTTTAAATTCATGGGTCATGTTATTGATAAAGTCATTTTTCATTTCCGACAATTGTTTTTGCCTAAAAATAACTTGTATCGTATAGAAAAAACTGAACAAAATAACCGCCGTAAAAATAACGGACATCAATAAAGTCTTCCAAACCGAACCCAAAACAAGGCTTGTCCGGTTCGGAAAATAAACGGTTAAATAACCCGGCGATTCAATGTCTTGCCTGAATAAAGCCACTTTATATTTAGTTGTATAAAGATTTGCCGCGCCGCCTTGTGCAAAATGCGTGCTGTTATCGGTTACAACAAAATGGTCATTTGCGATAACAAAACTGCTTTTCTCTTTTGAAAAAACACCGTATTGATAATCGGTTGCGATGCCTTGATTTCCCAATTCTTCGCGCAGCGAACCGCCCAAGATTTCGAGGTTCACGCGCTCCGCAAGTGGTTTACTATCAATCAGTTGGCTCACTTTCATGTACTCCCAAGCCGTGACGTTTTGTTCAAAACCGCCCGTGTCGCGGGCCGTCCCGGCGGGGTTCGGAAGGTGCGCGGAATCCGTTGCATTTAATCGCCGCAAAGCATATCCATTTTCCAAATAAGCCGCTGCTTTTCGGATATTTCTGTTCTGTTCTTCGCGTGCCCGCGAACTGTTTAAAGCCTCCAAAACAGAAGCATTTTCATAATATTCCAATTTATCTGAAACACGATTTAAAGCCGTGTAAATGCTCTTATCAAACTGTTCTTCATTCAATCGGATGCTCCAACTAATCCAATAAATCTGCAAACCAATGCTGCCGGCCAACGCCACAGTCATTAATGCGATTATGATTTTTATGTGCTTCGGGTTCATTTGTTAGTTACCGGTTATTGGTTATTGGGGGATTGGTTATTGGGATAAACTAATTTCCCAATAACCAATAACCCAATAACTAAACTAAAAAGCTATTTTCATCAACTTAAAATCCTTATTATAACTTGCCACAACAATAAACGACTTATCAGAATAAGGCAATGATGCTTCTGTATTCAAAAACACATCGTCATCTTTAAAATTAAACAAGCGTGCGAATTTCTTTTTGCCATTTTCGTCCACCGTGCACAAAACGACGTGCGGCTTCTTTTTAAATGAAATGCCACCACTTTCTGGCGAGATGCCAAACTTGATATCATCCTCGGTTTCCGCTTTTTTGCCCCAGTTTTTTGGGCTGTCGTTGTACACAAAATAAACCTCGCTGCCGCTGTGCGAAACGATGTGCCGCAAGCCCGTTTCGTCATTGATTGACTGCATCCGTTTTGGGACAATCACCTCGTTTTGGACTTTCCCATCGGCATCATATTTTACCAACATGGCCATTTGAGAATAATAATGGTAGGTCGTGGAAGTAAAACTGCCGTTTTGACGGGTGGTAATTACGACGTGGTTTTGTTCGAGGTCGAGGCAAATCGAGCCGTCGCCATTCACCCAAGAATTTTCCAAACGCATGTAATCAATGCCTTTGCCGTCCTCGATTTTGGAAGGTTTCACGTTCATGAAATCAAAGGTTTTTTTGGAAAACTGGTTGACACTTTTCGCGCCCAACTCGCCCGTTTCGCGGTTGATTTTTACAAAAATCGTCCCCAGCGGACTCGTCCGGTCGCGGCTGAAAAACGCTTTTTTCTGCCGCGAACTGGCGTACGAACCCACCGCAACGAGGTCGCCCGACAAAGATTCGTGCAGCCGAAGTTGCGAAACCAACTTGCCTTTCAACTCCAAATTGTAGCGTTTTGGCTTGCCCGCACCGTTTTCGTACATAAAAAGTTCTTGGATGACGCTCGCTTCGTCCTTGCCTTTTTCCTCGTTGTCGGCAGTGGCGAGGGCAAAAACGCGGCTCGAACCGTCCACCGCAAAATCGCTCAAAACCACATCCCGCGTCTCGAAAGGCATCGTGACTTCGGCTTTCCAAATTTCCTGAAATTGGTTGTCGAGCACGACGTATGAAAATTTTGCCTTCTCTTTCTTTTTGGTTTCGAGCATGTTCACAACCAAAATTTTGGCAGAATCTTTTGAAAAATACAGTTCAAACGCCCCGTCGTATTTCCGGTCGGCTTCGTACGAACTGATTTTTTGCGGCTTGCCGAGCAGGCCTTTTTCCAAAATTTTGGAAACAAAAAGATAGCGCGTGTCCTTGTCTTTGTTGTAAAAAGAACTAAAAACACAAGGTTCCCCGCCAATCGAGGTGGCCGACAAATAATCCATGTCCTTGCCCTCGGTTCCAGAAATGACGAGTTCTTTTGAAAATTTTTGCTTCAATTCCGGGCTGTATTTCTCCACCAACAATTTCGGTTTCCCAAAAACCTTATACTGGTTTTTGATGATGAAAATATTGCCCTCGCGGTCGCGCATCATGCTGCGGATGAACGTGCGGCTTTTGTCATTTTCATAGGCCGGGCTACTCGTCATTTTGACTTTTGCCTTTTCTTCGGTTTGTTCCTGCGCGTTAATCGAGATAACGAACGACAATAAAAAGATAGAAAAAATAAGTTTTTTCATAATGAAATGAAAGAAAAAAATTAAGTTATTATTGATTTAGAATTTGCAAAGTGCTGGAGGCCGGAATTTATTCCGACCAATGGTTCGGAATAAATTCC
>JANNMS010000292.1:0-5347 GCA_031398055.1 Saprospirales bacterium
TTTCTATGTGAAAAAACCTATCTGAACTAGGTGTCAAAAATTAATAGGAAAACGTCTGATGTGGCTTTGTGTTCATTCCCGAAACCGAATAATGCCCATCAATTTTTTCGCATTTTCGGTGTTCGAATATTGAGTGAGTAAAATCTCTTTTCGGTCTTCGATACTGCTTTCGGCGAATGGCGTGTTCATCATTGCTTCGACAGTTTGGCGGATGGCCGCCGCCGAATTTCGGATGTAACAAAGGCTGTCCAGCCCCGTTCCCGAAACCATATTTTCGTTGACGATGCAAAAACGTCCGCGAAAAAGGGCGTTCACCAATTTCAATTTCATGCCCGCTGTCTGGAAAGAAACCAGCAAATTGATGTGTGCCTCGCGGATCAATTTTATCATTTCTGCCTCGTCCGGATTTTCGATCAAAGTGATGTGCGGATGGCGGGCAACTTCTTCCCTCAATTTTTGTGAAGGTTCGAGGCCGGCAATCGTGAACGGAATGTCCATCTGCGAAAAAACCTCGTGGATCAGCCAAATCGCAGCGCGTTCGTTGTCGGCCACGCTCAATTTTCCGTGAAAAAGAACATATTCACCGCGTCCAGTCTGGCTTTCTACCCGTTCGTTCGGGTGAAAAACGGGCAGATAATGTGTCGAGGCTTTCAGATTTCGGTAGTATTTATAATCGTTTTGCGAGACGGTCAAAATCTCGTCGGTGTGCAGCACGATTTCGGGTTCGATGCGCTGCAATTTGATGCTTTCCACAAAAAAATAGAGTTTTCGCCACACATCTATCGGGTCGGTGAGCAAATTGAGGCTTTCATAATATTGCCATTCGACGTTGTGCATCCGCACGATTTTTTGGCGGTTGCGCAGTTTCCGGTTCAAAACGTAACCTGCCGTGTGCATTCCTTCGAAAAGTATCGGAAAATCGTCGCGCCGCAGCCGTTTCAAAAGCGCAGAACTTTCCCGCGACCGCATGATGAACGGCGTCAAACTCAATTGGTACAGCCACGACCGCGACCTTTTATAATAGTAAATTTCGTGGCAAAACGGGGCGAGTTGGGGCGCGGGATGGCGGTTCCCATATTCAAAACAATGCAAAATCACTTTCACGCCCGCCGCGTGGAGGGATTTAATTTGATTAAAAATGACAATCACCCCGCCATAATTTGCCGGGTACGGAATGTCAAAAGAAACGACGTGCAGGTACATGACTTGTTATTAGTTATTGGAAAATTGGTTATTGGGTGGTTGGTTATTGGGAAAATGGGGAAATTAGTTATTGGGACAAAAGTAATTGAAATGGCGCAACAACTAATTAACCTGTCAATCAATAACTAATTGCCTAATAACCAATTTCCCAGTAACCAATTCCCCAATAACTAATCAACCCAATTCCGCGCCCACTTTTTTCAAAAGTGCCAAAGTTTTGCGGATGCCTTCGTCTTCTGAAATTTTGCTGCCCTCGTATTCGATGCCGATGTAGCCACGGTAGCCAGCGTCTTTTACGATTTTCAACATTTTTCGGTAGTCGGTTTCGACACAATTTCCGGCGGCATCAAAATCGTTTGATTTCGCGCTGACATCTTTTGCGTACGGCATAAATTCCTGCACACCGAGGTAGCGGTCATACATTTCCGCGCATTCGCCGTAGTCCGTGCCTTTCCATTTTGTGCAAAAATTGCCAAAGTCCGGCAAAATCCCGCACTCCGGCATCCCGACCCGTTTGATGACATCGGACAGCCATTTTCCGTTCGATGAATAACTGCCGTGATTTTCAACGATGACCTGGATGCCTTGCGGCTTGGCAAATTCCGTCAATTTCCGCAGTCCTTCGACCGCGTGCTTGCCCACTTCCTCCGCCGTGCCCTCGCCGCCAGCGTTGACCCGGATGCAAAAACAGCCCAAATATTGGGCGGCTTCCACCCATTTGTAATGGTTTTCGACGGCTTCCATCCGTTTTTTAGGATCGGCATCGCCGAGCCAACCTTCGCCGTCGCACATGATTAACACGGATTTTACGCCATTGTCGTTGCAGCGCATGGCCAGTTCGGCGAGGTATTTTTTGTCCTTCGCCTTGTCCTTGAAAAATTGGTTGACGTATTCGACTGCATCAATTCCAAAATCCTTTTTTGCCTTGGCCGGAAAATCTAAATTGGTCATTTTTCCCCCAAAAATGGCTTTGTTCAGTGACCATTCGGCCAGCGAAATTTTGAAAAAAAGCGGCTTTTCTTGATTCATCGATGATTTTTTTGAAGCCGAACAGGCCAGCCACTGCGGCGCGAGGCTTGCGGCGGCGGCAGCGAGTGCGGCGTTTTTTAAAAAAGTTTTTCTTTGCATGACGATTTTCTTTTTAAAAAATTAAGGAGCGAAAAGTAGTTTGCCGGAAATCAAAAGGGGCTGAAATCTCAAATTCTTGTAAAATTTTTCTGAAAAAATTTCCATCAACCTAAAACCGCAACAAATCAACAGAGCATTCGTTTTAAAGGTGTGCTTTTGAAATAGCACGATTTTTGTGATTTTAAAACAAACAGAATTCAGGTAGAACAAAAGGTCTCACGCCGATTGAGCGGAAAAAAATGACTTGGTTGTTTGAAAATTGAAAAACGGTATATCTTTGCCCCATCGTTCCCAACCCAAGTTTGCTGCGACTGGCATCCAATTTTCCTTCCCGCAACAAATTTTTCAGAGTTTTCCACCCAATTCAACTTCGTTTTTTCAGATTTTTTCTGTTCCAAACCAACTGAAATTACCGCTCTTCTTGGGAAGTAGCAACAGACAAACCAAACTTACCTGATTTAACCGCTTGCTTTTTAAAGAAAAATTTCCAATAAACTTTTGCCGCCCGGCAGATTCTCTTCCTACTCGTTATTTATTGATTATCAATATTTTAACTTAAAAACATCCCGTTTTTTTAATTAACATTAATGAGAATTTCTCATCATTCCCTACCATGTACGATATTTTGCAATTAAACGATATGCTCGTGCCCGAACTCAAAGACGTGGCACATCAAATGGCTATCAAAGGTTATACAAAATTAACCAAACAGGATTTGATTTACAAAATCCTAGACGAGCAGGCGTTGCGGAACAACCCTGCCACATCCGGCGCGACCGAAAATAAACCTGCCGCCGCCGATGCGCCCGCTGCAAAAACAGTCGCTTCAAAATCTGCTGCCGCAAAACCCGCCGCGCACAAACCAGAAGAAAAAGAGCCTGATTTGCCGAAAACGCTTTCGCGTTTGGACAAAGATGAACACCGGCCAAGAACCTCCGAGCCTCGCCCCGTCCCCGAACGACGCGAGGAAATGCGCCCGCCCGTCGACAACGACCGCCGAAACCCTGACCCGCGTCGTGTAGAAATGCGCGACAATCGGCCACCTGTTACCGGAGATCGAAATTTGGGCGACGCTCGAAATGTTGCCGGCGATCGAAATTTGGGCGATGCTAGAAATGTTGGCGGTGACCGAAATGCAGCCAATCGCGGCAACAACATGAATATGCAACGCCCCCCACAAAATTGGGACGACCGCGACCCGCGCGACCGGATGATGCGTGACGACCGAAACCGAGACCCGCGCGACCGAAATATGGGGCGCGATGACCGAGGAATGATACGCGATGACCGAAATATGGGTCGTGACGAGAGAGGAATGCGTGACGACCGAAACATGGGTCGTGACGACCGAAATCGGATACAAAACAGACCACCCGTCGGTCGCCAGCAAGACCGCCCGCAGGACAGGCCATCAGAAAGATTTCGTGATTTCCGCGATGACCGCCGCGAATTTCGAAGAGACCCTGCTTTGGTTGACCCCGATGCCCCGCCGTTGGATTATGTGGAAGAGGAAGTTTTTGTCCCAAATCCAATGGACGAAGATGAAGAAGCAATGTTCATCCGCCGCGAAAATTTGGCGAGAAGAAATGAAATGCAACGCCCCGAAGAAGAACCCGTGGTGATGCCGCAAATTGCAAAAGAAAAATTTGATGTCGAATTGGATGGCATCATCGAAGGCGAAGGCGTTTTGGAAATGATGCCCGACGGCTATGGTTTTTTGCGCTCGCCCGATTTCAATTATTTGACCAGCCCGGACGACATTTATGTCTCGCCTTCGCAAATCAAACTTTTCAGCCTGCGCACCGGTGACACCGTGAAAGGCGCCATCCGCCCGCCAAAAGAAGGTGAAAAATATTTTGCCTTGCTTCGGGTGAGCAAAATCAATGGTTTTGAGCCAAAAGATGTGCGCGACCGGGTGCCGTTCGATTATCTGACGCCACTTTTTCCGACTGAAAAATTTAGCATGTTGACCAGTCCGACAGGTCGGGATTTTGGAAATCGCTTGATTGATATTTTTACCCCAATTGGAAAAGGACAGCGCGGTTTGATTGTTGCCCAACCAAAAACGGGTAAAACTTATTTGTTGAAAGACATCGCCAACGCCATCACCAAAAACCATCCGGAATGTTACGTCATCGTTTTGTTGATTGACGAACGCCCGGAAGAGGTCACGGACATGAAACGCAACGTCAAAGCAGAAGTAGTCGCTTCCACTTTTGACGAACCTGCAGAAAACCACGTCCGTTTGGCGAACATCGTTTTGGAAAAGTCAAAACGCCTTGTCGAGTGCGGCCATGATGTTGTTATTTTGTTGGATTCGATAACTCGGATGGCGCGGGCATATAATACTGTTGCGCCTGCTTCTGGAAAAGTACTTTCGGGCGGCGTCGAGGCCACGGCTTTGCAACGGCCTAAAAAATTCTTCGGCGCGGCGCGAGCCATCGAAAATGGCGGCTCGTTGACCATTTTGGCGACTGCTTTGATTGACACGGGTTCAAAAATGGACACCGTGATTTTTGAAGAATTTAAAGGAACGGGCAATATGGAATTGCAATTGGATAGGACTTTGGCCAACAAACGCCTTTATCCTTCGATAGATTTGACGAAATCCAGCACCCGCCGCGAGGAATTGCTTTTGGATAAAGATACTTTGCAACGGATGTTCATTTTGCGAAACCATTTGGCAGATATGAAACCCGACGAAGCGATGGAATTTATCAAAAAACACATGCTCCATTCATCGAGCAACGAAGAATTTTTGATGAATATGAATGGCAGATAAATTGATTTACGATTTTAGAATTACGATCAGGTCAAACGCATTAAAATCCATTCCCGAAGGGAATCTATGTTTATAGAAATTGAAATGGACATACACGAGAAATCCCGAAGGGATTTTATGTAAAAACTCGCGCCTGAAAACATAAAATCCCTTCGGGATTTGAGGAAAATGCCCTTGCTCTGAGCTATAAACATAGATTCCCTTCGGGAATGGATTTTAATGCGTTTGACCTGA
>JANNMS010000295.1:0-5323 GCA_031398055.1 Saprospirales bacterium
CGACCAGCAAATCGGGTCGGAATTTATTCCGACCAGCAAAACGGGTCGGAATAAATTCCGACCAGCAAATCGGGTCGGAATAAATTCCGACCAGCAAAACGGGTCGGAATAAATTCCGACCAGCAAATCGGGTCGGAATAAATTCCGACCTCCAATCAAATCACTTTATCCGCGCACGACGACGACGCAAACGCATCCGGTTTTGCCTTAAATTGAAAACCCATGCTCAAAATATAACCCATCGCCTCTTTCAAAGCCACATTCGATTCAAAATTTGGGTCAGTATTGATGTCGGCGTGCACTTCCAGTTCGACGTGATACGCATCCAAAAGATGGCAAAGCGAGTACGCCACCTCGACCGAACGCCCCACTTCCAAAATCATCCGTTCGCGGATCCCCATTTTTCGAGTTTCCCGATAATTGGAAATGAACATGAAACCGCCACGTTTTTCGCGCAAAAACACAATCACCGTCGCAAAATGTACTTCCTCGCTCATCACTTGCGAGTCGGTTCCGATGCAAACTTTGAGTTTGTAACCCTGCGAAATTTCACGTTTGATGGTTTCTTCGACCGCTTCGAGCAGCGGTTTTTCGATCTTTTCTCCGTTGAGCCTTCTCCATTTCATGTTCAAATATTTTTTTGTTTGTGAAAGGATTGGATAGAGGTTTTGGATTTTTCCCCCGTCAAAATTAGTGCATGAAAATTCTTTGTTTCACCCCAACCCCAAAATTAACACTGACTTCAACTTAACTTTTTGTGGAAAAAGTTTCTGCCAGAAGTTTTTTCACCACTTCTCGTAAAATCTTCCTGCTTTCTCGGACTTTTGCAGCATTGATTTTCAAAAATATTTATGAAAAATACTCTTTTCCCGCTCCTCATTTTGATTGGAATGATGTCTTGCAAAAACAATCCAAAAAATCAAGCTGCCGAAAATGCAGCCCCAAAACCCATCGAAAAACCGGCCCCAAAACCTGGCCCATTCGATTATCCCGACTGGACAAAATCCGCAGTTTTGTACGAACTGAACACCCGAAATTTTTCGAAAGAAGGCAATTTCGAGGGCGTTACCAAACAATTGCCGCGCCTCCGAGACCTCGGAATTGATGTAATTTGGCTGATGCCGGTGCATCCGATTGGCGAAAAAAACAGGAAAGGCACACTCGGCAGCCCGTATTCTGTGCGGGATTTTAAAAAAATAAACCCGGATTTTGGCTCGGAAACGGATTTGAAAAAACTCGTTTCGACCGCGCATGATTTGGGTTTGAAAGTCATTTTGGATTGGGTGCCGAACCACTCGTCGTGGGACAATATTTGGGCGACGACCAACCCGGAATTTTACACCAAACGCGACGGCAAATTCACGGTACCAATCAATGAAAAAGGCGAACCGATCGACGATTGGTCGGACATCATGGATTTGGATTACAACAATCCGGCGACGCGCACCGCGATGCTCGATGCCATGACTTTTTGGTTGAAAAATTTCGATTTTGATGGTTTTCGGGTGGACATGGCCGGGCTGGTGCCGAACGATTTTTGGGTCGAGGCGCGCCCGGTTTTGGATTCCGTCCGACCCGTTTTCATGCTTTCGGAATGGCAGGACGAGCCGCAGCATTTTTTCTCGTGTTTCAATGCCAATTACGGTTGGAAATGGAAGGACGCGACCAAAAATATCGCCGCCGGAAAATCATCGGCACTCGCGCTCGACAGTTTGAAAGAGGAGTTGGATGATTTTTATCCGGAAGATTATTTTCAGTTGCTTTTCACCCAAAACCACGATGAAAACTCGTGGAATGGCACGGAAAAAGAACTGTACGGCGCAGCAGCGGACGCATTTAATGTGTTGGCGTTCACCCAATCTGGCTTGCCAATGCTTTACAATGCACAAGAAGACGGCCTGAAACAACGCCTAAAATTTTTCGACCGCGACCCAATTCGCTGGGGAAAAAACGCTCGGACTGATTTTTTCCAAAAACTTTGCGCCGTCCGACACAACAATCCCGCGCTTTGGAGTGGCCGTTGGGGTGGCGAATTTGAAAAAATAGAAACCAACAACGACGAAAAAATTTATGCTTTTACCCGCGAACGCGACGGCGGCAGGGTGATTGTCATTTTAAATTTGACAAAAACTTCGCAAAATGTGGTGCTGAAAAACACCGATAAATTTTCAGGTGCGTACACCAATCTGTTCGGCAACAATTCAATTTCGGTCGCCGGGCAGATGCAGTTCAATTTGAAAGCCTGGGATTACATCGTTTTGACGAACCGATAATTGGGATATTTTGATATTGAGATATTTGGATATTTTCACGACGGTTCAAGGGTAAAAATTCATGCGTATCTACACTTTTCTCCGCGTTTTCCTCTACCTTTTTTGGTTGCCAAACCTGCGCGACGACAAAAGACATCGGTTTGACCGCGTCCAAACGACGGTGAAAAGACTACGCGCAGCCCTATTTTTCCTGATTTTCATGACCCTCGTCGGCACAGTCGGTTACGTTTTGATTGAAAACGCCCCAATTTTCGACGCATATTATATGACCATCATCACGCTCGCGTCGGTCGGCTACGGCGAAATCATTCCGCTGAGCAAAGTCGGTAGGATTTTTACCACCATTTTAATCATCTCAAATTTCGGGCTTTTTACCTACGCCATCTCGACCATCGCCAGCATTTTTGCCGAAGGCGGCTTTACAAAACTGATAAATGAATACAAAATGATTGAAAAAATCCAATCTTTGAAAGGCCACACCATCGTTTGCGGGTTCGGCAGACACGCCATTGAGGTGACGAAAGAATTTGTAAAACAAGGCGTGCCCTTCGTCGTCATCGAAAACGAACGCGACAAAACAAAAACCCTGCACGACGACACAAATTATCTTTTTGTCGAAGGCGACGCGACGCAGGATGACATTCTTTTGGAAGCTGGAATTCTCTCCGCCGCGAGTTTGGTGGTGACTTTGCCCGACGATTCCGACAATATTTTTATCATCATCACTGCCCGACAATTCAATCCAAAACTGCGAATTATCTGCCGCGCCAACCAAAAAGCAGACGAAACAAAACTGCTCCGCGCCGGTGCCGACCACGTCGTGATGCCCGAACGGATCGGCGGATTTTACATGGCAACGCTGGTCAAAAAGCCAGATTTGGTGGAATTTTTCAATTTAATCAGCAACATGGGCCCCGAAAACGTGGTTTTTGAGGAACTCCCGGTGAAAATGTTGTCCAAAAAATATCAAGGCCGGACCATCGAAGAAGGCCATTTGGACACCGATTGCCGCATTCCGATTGTCGCGATCCGCCACCCGAACGGCGAATATATTTTGAACCCGCCGCCGCAAACGCCGTTGCAACCCGACACGCACATCGTTGTTTTTGGCAACCCGGAGCAGATGAAAAAATTTCGGGAAATTGCGATGGGCTAAATTAATTGCCGTTGTTGGCGTCCCCGCCATAGCCTTCATCTAAAAGTTTTAAAGGTGCGTAGCACCGCGATATTTGTAGAAAACGGAACGGATTATCACCAAAAGGTGCGTAGCACCGAGATATTTGAGGCCAGATATTCCGGTGCTACGCACCTTTTTCACTTAATTTCTTCGGTTTTCTACAAATATACTCGGTGCTACGCACCTTTCATTTGCTTAACCTAATGGCCATGGTGTCCCCGCCAACAACCAATTTTCAATCTTTAAACTCAAAAAAGTTGTTGGCGACGCCGCCAACAACGGCCAAAAATGAACCGCCAAACTTTTAAAACCGTCCAAAAAATGAACCGCCTCGGCGCGCAGCGCGTCCCGTTTTTTTTCTTTTTTGATTTTGAAAACCGCCGCCCGTTTTGCCAACCGCTCGCCAAAATCGACCCCGAAAAATTGCTTTTTAAAATGGACGCGCCGCCGGACAAACCCAAAATCCTGCCCGATTTTTTTTTCCAAAAACACCCCATTTCATTCAAAAAATACATCCAAATTTTTGAAAAAATGGTCGCCGAAATTCACTTAGGCAATTCATTTTTAATCAACCTGACACAGCCCACGCCCATCTCCACAAATTTGAGTTTGCGGGAAATTTACGAGTTCTGCGAAGCAAAATTTAAACTTTTTTGGGATGAAAAATTGGTCGTGTTTTCACCTGAAAGATTTATCCAAATCCGTGAAAATCAAATATTTACGCACCCGATGAAAGGCACCATTGATGCCAATTTGCCGGACGCGGCGCAACGGATTTTGGCCGACAAAAAAGAAGAGGCCGAGCATTTTACCATTGTCGATTTGCTGCGAAACGACCTGAATTTGGTGGCCAAAAACGTCCGCGTCGAGCGGTTCCGGTACCTCGAAAAAATAGAAACCGAGCGCGGAAGTTTGCTGCAAGTCAGTTCAGAAATCCGGGGCGATTTGCCCGAAAATTGGCAGGAAAATGTGGGAAATCTGCTCGCAAAATTGCTGCCCGCCGGTTCGATTTGCGGTGCGCCAAAAACCAAAACGGTGGAGATCATTTTGAAAAATGAAGGCTACCGGCGCGGATTTTACACGGGTGTTTTTGGCGTTTTTGACGGCTCAAATTTGGACAGCGCAGTAGCCATTCGTTTTATCGAAAAAAAGAAAAATGGCCAAATGGTTTTCAAAAGTGGCGGCGGAATCACGGCGAAAAGCGACCCAAAATCTGAATATCAAGAATTAATTGACAAAATTTATGTCCCGATTGCTCGAAACCATCCGGGTTGAAAATGGCCGACCGGTGCATTTGGATTGGCATCAAAAACGGTTGGACAAAAGCCAAAAACTGGTTTTTGGCCGCTGCCAGAAAATTGATTTGGAACGTGAAATTTTGCCGCCGCCGGGCTGCGAATTTGGTGTTTTCAAATGCCGCGTTTTGTACCAAAAACAAATCGAAAGCATTGATTTTCAAGCATATAAACCTCGGAAAATCGAAACTTTGAAATTGGTGGAAGCCGCAGATTTTGAATACAATTTGAAATGGGAAGACCGCCGGGGCATCGATTTTTTGTTCGAAAAACGCGGCGCAGCCGACGAGATTTTGATTTTAAAAAACGGTTTTTTGACCGACACTTCGATTGCCAACATCGCACTTTTTAACGGCAAAAAATGGTGGACGCCTGCCCAACCTTTGCTTTTCGGAACGTGCCGGGCGCGGTTGATTTTTGAAAAAATTATTTTTCCAAAATCAATCGCGGCGAGTGAAATTTTCAATTTTCAAAAAATCAGGATTTTCAATGCGATGCTTGATTGGGCAGGTGCGATTGAACTGGAAATTGGAGGTCGGAATTTATTCCGACCACGCTAAGTGGTCGGAATAAATTCC
>JANNMS010000003.1:0-13591 GCA_031398055.1 Saprospirales bacterium
GGATACAATTTTGCGAATTCAAAGGATGGCCACAAGATAAAACCGCGGTGCCTCGTTTTTCTACAAATATCACGGTGCTACGCACCTTTGGCGAATCTGCGGTGCCTCGTTTTTTCTACAAATATCACGGTGCTACGCACCTTTGGCGAATCTGCGGTGCCTCGTTTTTTCTACAAATATCACGGTGCTACGCACCTTTTTGAAAACCCATGATTTTGCCATTTTCAAAACTTTTCTTTTTTGCCGCCACTGAAACGTACTTTCGCGCCCTCAAAATCGAAATTCGTAAATCCAAAATTGTAAATAAATAAAAAATGGCCTTGCAATGCGGCATCGTTGGTTTGCCCAACGTCGGAAAATCCACCCTTTTTAATGCTTTGACAAATGGAAAAGCCCTCGCGGCCAATTATCCGTTTGCCACAAAAGACCCCAACATCGGGATGATTACCGTGCCCGACAATCGGCTCGATAAATTGTCGGAACTCGTTCAGCCTCAAAAAGTTCAGCCCACGACGGTCGAAATTGTGGACATCGCCGGACTGATAAAAGGCGCGAGCAAAGGCGAGGGTTTGGGCAACCAATTTTTGGGAAATATCCGCGAGGTGGACGCGATCGTGCACGTCGTCCGCTGTTTTGATGATGACAATGTGGTGCACGTGGACGGCTCGGTCAACCCGGTTCGAGACAAAGAAATCATCGAAATGGAACTGGCTTTGAAAGACCTCGACAGCATCGAAAAACGCTTCGACAAAGCCACCCGCGCCGCAAAAACTGGAAATAAAGACGAAATAAAAGTCCTCGAAGTTTTGACAAAAGTCAAATCACACCTCGAAACTGCCCGCCCGACCCGCGAACTTTTGACCACGATGGACGACGAAAGTGTTTCGATTTTGAAAGAATTCCAGTTGCTCACGGCAAAACCGGTTTTGTACGTCTGCAACGTGGACGAATCAGCAGTTTTGACCGGAAATGCCCACACAAAAACATTTATCGAAGCCTTCAAAGCCGAAAATGCGGAAGTGATTTTGGTCTGCGCGGGCATCGAAGCCGAAATCGCGGAACTGGATTCTGCGGACGACCGCAAAGAATTTCTCTCGGCGATGGGTTTGGACGAGCCGGGCGTAAACCGTTTAATTCGTTCGAGTTACAAATTGCTCAATTTGATTACCTATTTCACCGCCGGGGTGAAAGAAGTGCGGGCTTGGACAGTCCGCCGGGGCGCAAAAGCACCGGAGGCCGCCGGGGTGATTCACACCGATTTTGAAAAAGGATTTATCCGTGCGGAGGTGATAAAATACAACGATTTCATCACGTTGGGTTCGGAGGCAAAAGTGAAAGAAGCGGGAAAAATGGCGGTCGAAGGCAAGGAATATGTCGTGACCGACGGCGATATTATGCACTTTCGGTTCAATGTTTGATAATTGAACACAGATGACACAGATTTCAACACAGATTTTTTAAATAAAAATCCAAAAAATCTGTGTTGAAATCTGCGTCATCTGTGTTCCATAATTTTATCAATTTCCAAAGTGCGTTGGACGTTTTCCATGATTTCAAAACCTACCGGATGCAAAATCCCACGAATTCCAACCCGCCGCGCCGCCTCGACATTTTCAGGTAAATCATCAAAAAAAACACATTCCTCGGCCACCAATTCGGCATCGGCGAGGACGTATTCAAAAATTTCGCGGTCAGGTTTTCGCAACCGAATCAGGTGGGAATAATAAACGCCATCAAAATATTTGGTCTCAAAATCTTCGATTCCATGCTCGCGGCGGAGAAAATCGGCGACATATTTTTCGTGCAATTCATTGATATTCGACAGCAAAAAAACAGAAAACCGCTCGCGCAACCGAAGCAACATTTCCAGCCGATGTTTCGGGAAATCCAAAAAAATACCGTTCCACGCTGCCACAACTTCATCTGGTGAAATCGGGGGCGAGGCCGCGTGCCGGATGGTTTCGACAAATTCTTCGGTAGAAATCCCGCCGATTTCGTAGAGTTCAAAAATGCGGGTGCCGTACAATTTTGCTTTTGCCTGCTCGAAATTTTCGCCAAAAGCGGTGGCCAGTTTTTTTTCAATTTGGCCCAAATCGAGGTCGAAAAGGACGTTGCCAAAATCGAAAATCAGGTTTTTTAGCATAGTTATTAGTTACTGGGGAATTGGTTATTGGGGAATTAGTTATTGAAAAATTGGGGAATTGGTTATTGGCCAACCCAATTTCCCAATAACCAATTCCCCAATTTTCCAATAACTAATTCCCCAGTAACCAATAACCAAATTCAATACGCCCGCTCGTCGCTATTTTCCATGTACAAACAAAACGCGCGGTTGACGACTCGATTTCCGCCCGGCGTCGGGTAGCGGCCTGAAAAATACCAATCGCCATTGTGTGTCGGGATGGCTCGGTGCAAACCTTCGAGGCTTTGAAAAATGACGGAAACTTCAGGCGTCGTGTTGGCAGGTTTGACCAAATCCGCGATTTTTTGGCTGATTTGGCAATATGTAAATTCGTCGTACAAAACGGCCACTTCGTTTCGGATGGACTCAACTGCTTGATTTTCAGACTGTTTGCAGCGCAAATAGGTTTCGTCGAGCAGGTGTTTTTTTCCGTTTTCTTCCAAAAGCGCGGCCAATGCCTGAAACGCGACGAAATCTTTCATTTTGCTCATGTCGATGCCGTAGCAGTCTGGAAAACGGATTTGCGGCGCGCTCGACAGGACGATGATCCGTTTTGGTTTCAGCCGCGCCGTGATGCTCACAATTGAATCGCGGAGCGTCGTGCCGCGAACAATCGAGTCGTCGAGCAGCACGACGGTGTCAATTTCATTTTGAATCAAGCCGTAAGTGATGTCGTAAATGTAGTTGACCATCAAACCGCGCGCCTTCGTGTCCGCGATGAATGTGCGGTTTTTTTCGTCTTTGTGCACCAATTTTTCGAGGCGCGGGCGCATCGCCAAAATCTGTTCGAGGCGTTCGGGCGTGAGTTTTTTGCCTTCTTTTTCTATCAAATCCTTTTTTATCGCGTTCAATTCTTTGTCCAAACCTTCCGACAGGCCGTAAAACGCCGCCTCCGCCGTGTTCGGAATGTACGAAAAAACGGTGTTTTCGAGGTCAAAATTGACGGCTTCCAAAACCGGGCGGGCGAGTTGTTCGCCCAATTTTTTCCTTTCTTTGTAAATTTCGCGGTCGTTTCCACGGCTGAAATAAATGCGCTCGAACGAGCAGGGGCGCACGTCGGACGAGGGTTGGACTTCCACTTCGTCCACTTTTCCGTTCATTTTTATAATCAGCGCGTGGCCGGGTTTCAATTCTTGAATATTCGGATACCGCAAATTAAAAACCGTTTGGATGGCTGGGCGTTCGGAGCACGCGACCACGATTTCGTCGTCGGCATACCAAAACGCGGGGCGGATTCCGTGCGGGTCGCGCAACATAAATGCGTCGCCGTGCCCGATCATCCCGCCCAAAACGTAGCCGCCGTCAAATTTTTTGGTCGCCCGGCGGAGCAAACGTTGGAGGTCGAGATTTTCAAAAATCAATTTGTTGATGTCCTGATTTGAGTAGCCGTCGGGTTTGAACCAAGTGTGGAGCCGCTGGACTTCATCGTCCAAAAAGTGGCCGATTTTTTCCAAAACGGTCACGGTATCGCTTTTTTCCTTTGGATATTGACCGATTTCAATCAATTCCTGGAAAAGTTCATCCACGTTGGTCATGTTGAAATTCCCGGCGAGCAGCAGGTTTCGATTGATAAAATTGTTCTGGCGATGAAAAGGATGAACCGTTTCAATCGAGTTCGAGCCATGCGTTCCGTACCGAAGATGGCCGAGCATGACTTCGCCCATGTATGGCAAATTGTCGCGAAGCCATTGCGGATCGCCGCGTTGTTCGAGCGTGGAAGAATTGTTGATGCGGTTCCAGACTTTTTCAAAAAGATCGGTGAGGTAATTTGCCTCGCTGCTGCGTTGTCGGCTGATGTACCGCGTTCCTGGTTTTGGGTGGAGTTTGATGGTGGCAAGCCCTGCGCCGTCTTGGCCTCGGTTCCGCATTTTTTGCATCAAAAGTTGCAACTTTTGCAGGCCGTAAAATGACGTACCATATTTATTATGGTAATAATCGAGTGGTTTGAGCAGTCGAACGAGGGCAATGCCGCACTCGTGTGAAATCTGGTCGCTCATGCAGTTTTGGAAAAATAGTGATTTTTGAAGCGGCGAAAGTACGATTCTTTGGTCGGGGCGAACCGCGGAGCGGTTTTTAATTTTATTGAAACGGCAATTTGGGGAAATGGTTTTTTACCGAAAAGCCGCCCGACCGCTGAATCGTTGAAATCACATTTTCCAAAAACCCCAAAACATCCGAAGCCACCCAGCCAAAAAAAGTATCCCACCAATCGGCGTAATTGGCCCGACCAATCCCACGCCAAACGGCAACAAATCGCGGCAAGCCAACAAATAAAGCGACCCCGAAAAACAAATTATCCCACCAAAAAACAGCCACGCCGCCTGTCGAAAAGCCGCGTTTTGGTTTTTATCAAAATAAAAAAAGAAGCCCGCCACGAGCATCGCTACGGTGTGGACAAAGTGGTACTCCACTCCTTTTTCAAAGATAGTTGCCTGAAAATCAGAGAGATGTGGTTTTAAGCCGTGCGCCCCGAAAGCACCGATGCCAACGGCAAATGCACCGGCGAGGGCGGCGGCGGAAAGGATTTTGCTGGTTTGATTGTTCATTTTAATTTTAATTTTGAATAAAAATCAAGGATAAAGCCCTGCTTCCATTAAAATTTGACGACCAATAATTCTTTCAGTCAAATTTAAATCGAGCAATTTGATGGTCGCTTCGCCTTCCATTGTTTTGGGTAAAATCAGGCCAGTATCAATTTCAAAATGGTCATCCCATCGGTCGAGACGCGGGTTGAAAATGCGGACAATCAAATTTTTGTCGAATAAAAAAGTGGTCAAATCGGTGCCTTTATTTCGATTGCACCGGACACAGGCATAGGCAAGATTGGCAAAAACGGTTTCTCCGCCATGTCGAATGGCAATAATGTGGTCAATTTGGTAGGGGTAAATTGCAAATTCCTCTTGCAAACGGCAATATTCACAGCAAAAATTGGCTCGTTTTGCCACCCGCAATCGCAATTCTGCGGAAATCGCTCGGCTCATCTTTGCCGAAGTTTTAGGTGCGCGCGAGCCTTTGCAATTATCATCAAATCTTCCTGAATCAAATACCTTTCGAGTTCCTCTTTTTCTTCCATCGAAAGTTGGTTTTCCCGCTCTTTTTCCAAAAGCCATTGCAGCCGATTTATCGTGGCTTCCGAAGGTTTGAAAGCCAAAACATCCGCCGGAGCGAGCGTTGCGATGAAATCAATCAAGTCATCGAAAGGTTTGACAGTTGCCGTCATCTCTAATTTTTTTTACAAAGGTAGGCAAGAACTAAATTTTTCCCGCCCCAAACTTAATCTCCTCCACCACTTCCGGGTTCAACAAAGTTGAAATGTCACCCAAATTGGAGGTATCGCCCTCCGCGATTTTCCGCAGGATCCGCCGCATGATTTTCCCCGACCGCGTTTTTGGCAGGCCGGAAACGAACTGGATTTTATCCGGTTTTGCAATCGCGCCGATTTGTTTCGTGACCGTTTCGAGTATCAATTTTCGCTCGGCGACCGGGTCAGGAATCGAGCCGTCGGTGATGACGTAGGCATAAATCCCCTGTCCTTTGATGTCGTGCGGGTAGCCAACCACCGCGCTTTCGATGACGTGGTGCGTTTTGTTGATGGCATCTTCGACCTCCGCCGTGCCGATTCGGTGGCCGGAAACATTGATAACATCGTCCACGCGACCGATAATTCGATAATATCCATCCTCATCGCGGCGCGCGCCGTCGCCCGTAAAATAGAGGTTTTTGAAAGTCGCAAAATACGTTTGACGGCAGCGTTCGTGGTCGCCGTAAGTCGTGCGCAGAATGCTTGGCCACGGAAATTTGATGCACAACATGCCTTCCACGCCGTTTCCGTGCAGTTCTTTTCCATTTGCATCCACCAAAATCGGCTGCACGCCCGGCAACGGCAGCGTCGCAAAACATGGTTTTGTCGGCGTGATTCCGGCGAGCGGGGTGATCAAAATGCCTCCGGTTTCGGTTTGCCACCACGTGTCCACGATTGGGCAGCGTTTTTTGCCGACTTTTTCGTGGTACCAAATCCACGCCTCCTCGTTTATCGGTTCGCCGACCGTCCCCAAAACGCGCAGCGACGGCATCCTTTTTCCTTTTACAAAATCATCGCCCGCAGCCATCAAAGCACGGATGGCGGTCGGGGCTGTGTAAAAAATATTGACTTTGTGTTTTTTGATCACGTCCCAAAAACGCCCGGCATCGGGATACGTCGGCACGCCCTCGAACATCAAAGTCGTCGCCCCGGCGAGCAGCGGTCCGTAAACAATATAAGAATGTCCAGTAATCCAACCGATGTCGGCGGTGCACCAAAACACCTCGCCGTCCTGATATTGGAACACATTTTCGAACGTGTATTTTGTGTAAACCATGTACCCGCCGTGCGTGTGCACCACGCCTTTTGGCTTGCCGGTCGAGCCGGAAGTGTACAAAATGAACAACATATCCTCGGAATCCATGCTTTCGGCCTTGCAAGATTTGCGCTGCCCGGCGATGGCGTCGTGCCAAAAAATGTCGCGGCCGTCGGTCATCGAGATTTTTCCGCCCGTATTTTTATGGACAATTACGGTTTTTACCGACTCGCAACCGAGAGAAATGGCCTCGTCCACCACTGATTTTACGGGGATATTTTTTGCCCCGCGCGCATTTCCATCGGATGTCAAAATGACTTTTGCCTCCGCATCTTTCACCCGGTCTGCCAGCGAAACAGCCGAAAACCCGCAAAAAACCACCGAATGCACCGCCCCAATCCGAGCGCAAGCCAAAACCGCGATGGTCAATTCGGGTGTCATCGGCATGTAAATGCAGACGCGGTCGCCTTTTTTCACCCCCTGCGATTTCAAAGCATTGGCAAATTGGCAAACTTGCTGGTAAAGTTGTCGGTACGTCAATTTTCGCGGCTTGGCTTTTGGGTCGTTCGGCTCCCAAATCAACGCGGTCTGTTTTGCGCGGGTTTTCAAATGCCGGTCGAGGCAATTTTCAGTGATGTTCACTTTTCCACCGACAAACCATTTGACCGAAGGCTCGCGGAAATTCCATTTCAAAACCGATTTCCATGGTTTTTTCCATGAAAAACTGGCGGCCTGCTCTGCCCAAAAAGTTTCGGGGTCGGCCACGGAGCGGGCGTATTCTTGTTGGTATTGCTCGAAATTTGTAATTTTTAGAGACATAAATTGGTATTTACAATTTTGGATATGACTTTTTAACACATAGGAACATAGTTTTTTTCACATAGAAAACAGAGTTTCGAACACCCAAAACCTATGTTTTCTATGTGAAAAAAACTATGTTCCTATGTGTTAAAAAAAAGGTTTCAAAGGCCGAAAAGTACAGAAACTTTGAAAAAAACCGGAGCGAAGTCTTTACCCCGCTTCCGGTTGATCAACTAAAATCAAAACGAATATTTTCAATTTTTCCAAAATCAAAGACTTTGAAAAACAGGTTTCAACTCTTCCAAAACCGTCAAATCTTCAATCGTGCTCGGCGTTTGGAACGGTTTTCCATCGGCCATGCAGCGCATGATCCGGCGCAAAATTTTCCCGGAACGGGTTTTCGGCAAGCGTTTCACCACGCGCGCCCGCCGAAAACAGGCCAAAGCCCCGAGCCGTTCTCGTACCATTTTGACCAAATCTTGCTCTAATTTTTCTTCTGAAATGTCAACCCCCGTTTTCAAAACCACGAAACCGACGGGCACCTGCCCCCGCAATTCGTCCTCGACCCCGATCACCGCGCACTCCGCGACAGCCGGGTGGGCAGCCACGATTTCTTCCATGTCGGCGGTCGAAAGTCGGTGTCCGGCCACATTTATCACATCGTCAATCCGTCCGGTGATGAAAAAATAGCCGTCCGCGTCGCGGTAGCCACCGTCACCCGTGAAATAGAAACCGGGAAAAGCCGACAAATAACTCTCCTTGAACCGCTCCGGGTTTTGCCAAAGCGTGGGCAAACAGCCCGGCGGCATCGGCAAACGCACGGCCACCGCGCCTTCCTCGTTTTCGCCGACGGGCAGGCAATCGGCATCCAAAATCTGCACATCGAAACCAGGCACGGGGCGAGTTGCCGAACCCGGTTTTATTTCCATCAAATTAATTCCTGCCGGGTTGGCGAGCATCGGCCAGCCTGATTCGGTTTGCCACCAGTGGTCGATGACGGGAATTTTGAGGAGATTTTGCGCCCAATCCAGCGTCGCGGCATCGCATCGTTCGCCTGCCAAAAACAAATATTTTAGGGAAGAAATGTCAAATTTTTCGCGCAGCAAACCGTCCGGGTCTTCTTTTTTGACCGCCCGAAAAGCAGTCGGCGCGGTGAAAAGCACCTTCACTTTGTACTCAGAAATGACGCGCCAAAACGCCCCAGCGTCCGGCGTGCGTACCGGTTTTCCTTCGTAAAGTATTGTCGTGCAACCAGTTATCAACGGCGCGTAAACAATGTATGAATGTCCGACCACCCAGCCGACATCGCTTCCCGCAAAAAAAACATCGCCCGGCTGGATGTCGTAAATGTTTTGCATTGAATATCGCAGCGCGACGGCATGGCCACCGTTGTCGCGCACGATTCCCTTCGGTTTTCCGGTTGTGCCGCTCGTGTACAAAATGTAAAGTGGGTCGGTCGCGTCCACCGAAACGTAGGTTTCCGGCACGGCGCGGCGGGTCAAATCTTCCCAATCCACCTCGTTTTTGAGGCTCGGCGGGGCGGTTTTGAACCAACGTTGGTACATCACCAAATGGTCGATTTGATGGTTTGCCTCGGCCAAAGCCTTTTCCAAAATGGGTTTGTACGGAATGATTTTGTCAAATTCGACGCCAGCCGTGGCCGACAAAATGGCTTTTGGCTTCGCATCGTCAATCCGCAAAGCCAGTTCGTGCGCCGCAAAACCGCCAAAAACCACCGAATGAACCGCCCCCAAACGTGCGCAGGCCAACATCGCCACGACGACTTGCGGAATCATCGGCATATAAATAATGACCCGGTCGCCTTTTTGGATGCCCAGCTTTTTCAGGCCACCGGCAAATTTTTCGGTCATCGCCAGCAGTTCGGAATAGGTGTATTTTTCAAAAGCCCCGGTCACCGGCGAGTCGTAAATCAGGGCAGTTTGGTCGCCGCGACCTTGCAAAACGTGCCGGTCGAGCGCGAGAAAACAGGTGTTCAATTTGCCATCGGCAAACCAGCGGTGCAGGCCATGCTCGTCCTCGGAAAGGATTTTTTCGGGAAATTTTATCCATTCGATGGCAGCGGCCTGTTCTTTCCAGAAATTTTCCTTTTCTGAAATGCTGCGGCGGTAAATGTCGTCGTAAAGCATTGGCGCGGGCGGAAAAGTGTTTCATTTTTCCTTTGACAAAAGTAAATCTAAAGCATATAGTTATCTATATATTTAGAGATATTTTTTAAAAAAATTTTGGCTCAATTATGAATTCAAGTTGCTGGTCAAAAAGGTGCGTAGCACCTAAATATTTGTAGAAATCGAGTGAAAATAGTTCAAAAAGGTGCGTAGCACCTAAATATTTGGGTTCAAATATTTAGGTGCTACGCACCTCTGATGGCTGATGATGCGTATTTTCTACAAATATTTAGGTGCTACGCACCTTTTTGACCAGCAACTTGAATTCGTAATTGAGCCAAAATTTTTTGATTGGGTGAAGTGCCGAAATTAAAGGTAGGTTTTTGGAAATCACACCCGTTTTCTGGGCTTTTCATCGGGTGAAAAACAGATACCTTCACGGCACGGAACTGCAAGATTTTGCAGCCGTTTTCATTTTTTCTAAAATTTTTCATGGAATCCACCGAATCCACCTTTCGATACGCCGCCGACCACACCTCGCCACTTTCACCCATTTTGAAAGCACTCGAACGCGAAACGCACCTCAAAACACTCTCGTCACAGATGATTTCGGGAGAATATCAGGGTCAATTACTTCGGTTTTTTAGTTTTATGATTCGTCCTCGGCGGGTTTTGGAAATTGGCACTTTTACCGGGTATTCCACTTTGTGTCTGGCCGAGGGGTTGGTCGACGATGGCATTTTGCACACCATCGAAGTGGACGACGAATTGGGCTGGATTTCCCGGAAATATTTTGAAAAAGCAGGTTTTTTGGAAAAAATCAAACAGCACACCGGCAACGCCGAAGTCGTTTTGCAAAAAATTGACGAGTCGTTCGACCTTGTTTTTTTGGATGCCGGAAAAATGAATTATGCCGAACATTTTGAAATGGTTTTTCCAAAAATTCGTCCGGGTGGTTTTCTTTTGGCCGACAATGTTTTGTGGGATGGCAAAGTGGCGCGCGGCGAAAAGGACGCGACCGCCGAGGCTTTGCGAAAATTTAATGCCCAAATTCAGGCCGACGAACGGGTTGAAAATTTGTTGTTGACAGTTCGGGATGGCTTGCTGGTTGTTCGGAAAAAGTAAACTTTTTTTAGTTTTTGAATTTTGAAAATCCGTATTCTTTCTCCCCAAAGTTCAAAGTTCAAAGTTCATCGTTCATAGTTCATCGTTCGATATTTTTCCTTCCATTCCAAAAATCCGATCACCGACATCACCAAAAAAACGGCGTACAAAACGGCCGTAAAATACAACTGTTTCGAGGCGTACAAAAACATCCCAACCTGATTCACGCCCATCCAAAGTATCCAGTTTTCGAGGTAGCGATAATTCATAAACAATTGAGCCAGAACGGATAAGATAGCAACGTAGGCATCTGGAAAAGGCGCGGCGGCGTCGGTAAAATTGTCCATGACATATCCCAAAACCAAAAAACCGGCGAGCAAAAAACCGCCCGTCAACCACCATTGATTTTTGGAAAAAGTGCGGATTTCTATTTTGTCCTCGGCATCGTGGCGGGCAGATTTCCAAGTGATCCAACCGTGGATTTGCATGACTGCAAAAAAGATTTGGAGCAGCACGTCGGAGTACAATTTTGCCTGAAAAAATATCCAAGCGTACATCAAAACCATGACGAGGCCGATCGGGAAACCTAAAATATTGCGGCGAACGACGAGCCAAACAGAGGCGAGGCCGAGCAGCGAAGCGGTGAGTTCAAGCGGGTCAATGGGCATTTTTCAGGGTTTTGTGGCTGGAAGTTTGGAGCCATAATCAGGCAATTGGCCTTCTGGCAGTTTTTGAATTTTGTCAATGCCGCATAAATCTTTGATTTTTTCTACGTCGTTTAGCGTAAAAATGTAGTCGCGCAGCAAACGTGCCGTGTCTTTCAAATTTTCGGAAGTTTGCAAATTTTCAGACGTGTTCTTCTTCATATTCAATGGTTTCAATTAAAGTTGGCGAATTAAAAATCTGATTTTTTTGGCTTTTTTCAAATCTATTGAACAAGGCAAGCACCAATTCTGCCAATTGTTCCTTGTTGAAAAAGGCGACCAAAGTTTCCATTGAGGGGTCTGGAACATGCTTTTGGAGTTGTTTCCATTTTGCCCAAATGAGATTTTGGCGGGTTTCACTGTCGTCGTGCGCGATTGAAAACTTCGTTTCCATAAATACAATGATTTAATTGAGCGGGCAAGTTAGCGGTTTTTTCAAAAGCCGAATTTGAAATTTGCTCAAACTTTCTCGTTTCTTGTGTCCACTTTTACGGCTCAAACTTTTCATTATCGGACAATGAATCTCAACACAGAAGCACAAAAAAAACGCCGTTTCGATGCCATCGTCATCGGTTCCGGCATCTCCGGCGGCTGGGCGGCCAAAGAACTTTGTGAAAAAGGCCTGCGCACCCTCGTCCTCGAACGCGGTGAAAAACTGGATCACATCACCGGTTATCACACTGCCTCGCTCGATCCCTGGCAGTTGCCAAACCGCAACCAAAAAACCGAGCAGGACGCAAAAGATTACCCGATCCAGACCAAATGCTATGCTTTCAACGACGGCACGCGGCATCTTTGGGTGAAGGACACGGAGCATCCGTACCAGCAAAAAAAGCCGTTTTGGTGGATTCGTGGATACCACGTCGGCGGCAAAAGTTTGATGTGGGCGCGGCAATGCTATCGTTTGTTGCCAATCGATTTTGAGGCAAATGCCCAAGATGGTCACGGCTGCGATTGGCCGATCCGGTACGACGACCTCGCGCCGTGGTACAGTTATGTGGAGAAATTTGTCGGGATCAGCGGAAACCGCGACGGCCTGCCAAACATCCCGGACATGGAAACTTTGCCGCCGATGGATTTGACGCGCCCCGAAAAATATTTCCGCGACCAACTCCGCGAAAAATTCAACGACCGGCACTTGGTCATCGGCCGCTCGGCCAATGTCACGGTGCAGCACAACGGTCGCGGCCCTTGCCAATATCGAAATTTATGTCATCGCGGCTGCCCGTTTTCGGCGGCTTTTGCCAGTCAATCCGGTACTTTGCCTTCCGCTGCGGCCACCGGAAAAATGACTTTGCGAACCGGCAGCATCGTGCATTCCATCATTTTTGACGAGAAAAAAAACAAAGCAACCGGCGTCCGCGTGATTGATGCCAAGACCAAAGAGATGACAGAATTTTATGCAAAAGTCATTTTTGTAAATGCCGCGACTTTGAACACCACTTTGATTTTGATGAACTCGACGAGCAACCGTTTTCCAAATGGTTTGGGCAACGAAAGCGGTGTTTTGGGGCATTATTTGATGGACCATCATTATCGGGTGCACGTTTCGGTGACGGCGGAGGGTTTCGAGGATTCATATTATCGAGGTCGTCGGCCGAACGGTTTTTACATCCCGCGTTTCCGAAATATCGGTGCGGACAAACAAAAAGATTTCATCCGGGGCTATGCTTTTGGTGGCAGCAGTGCGCGGTCTGGTTGGGAGCGGGGCATGGGCATGGCAGGTTTTGGGGCAGATTTTAAGACCCAAATTTCACATCCCGGCGGTTGGAGTGTCGGGATGCACGCGCAGGGCGAGCAGTTGCCGCTTTTTGAAAATCATGCTGCTTTGAACCGAAAAGTCCTCGACCAATGGGGCATGCCGACCCTCGATATTTCGGCGGAATATGGCCCGAACGAAGATGCAATGGTGAAAGATATGCTTGCAACGAGCGAAGAAATGTTGTTGGGTGCCGGTTTCAAAAATTTTCACGGCTCCGATTCGGACGAACCGCCGGGGCGCGGCATCCACGAAGTCGGCACGGCAAGGATGGGGCGCGACCCAAAAACTTCGATTTTGAATGGAAATAATCAAGTTTGGGGCGCATCTAATGTTTTTGTCACCGACGGCGCGAGTTTTCCGTCGCAGGGATGCAGCAATCCTTCTTTGACTTTTATGGCTTTGACGGCGCGGGCGGTGGATTTTGCGGTGAAAGAATTGAAAAAGAAGAATTTGTAAAATTGGCCTTTTTCAAAATTGGTTTTCAAACCAGGTCAAACGCATTAAAATTTCAAAAACCCGTAGGGTTGGCATTTAGGTAGAAAATCGAAGTGCGTTTTATTAAAAATGCCGTAGGC
>JANNMS010000010.1:0-33402 GCA_031398055.1 Saprospirales bacterium
CAAACCCGTCTCGCCTAAGGCGAGATGAATGGGCGGAATTCTAACCAACTGAACTACCAATCCAATATTTTTTTTACGGAAAAGGACTCAAACCCGTCTCGCCTAAGGCGAGATGAATGGGCGGCATTCTAACCAACTGAACTACCAATCCGTATTTTTCAAACAAACTTTCCTTCGAAAGCGGGGCAAAGATAACCGAGCATTTTTCGAACAGACAAACGTTGTTAAAAAAAATCTGAAAAAAACTTTCCACACTCCTCGAAGTCCAGAAACACCGAATCCGTGCTGCGCGGTTTTGGTTCAATAAAAAAAGCCCTGCCGCGAGGCAAGGCTTTTTTTCTACCCAAAAAATCTTGATTTCTAAATTTTAATTTCAGAAGGTCAATTTTTCAAAATCGTCAATTTTTGCACCACCGGACGTTTTCCTTCCGTCCGAAGTTGCAAAAAGTAGTAGCCTTCTTGAAATTCTGCCAAGTCAATTTCAAAAATCTGCGGCGAGTCGGCGTCAATTCTCAAAGTGCTGACCAAAAGTCCCTGCGAATTGAAAAGGTTCAACTGCCCCACTCGACCTGAAAATGATTTCAAATTGACCCAAACATTTTGCTGTGCCGGATTTGGGTAAATCCCAAAATTCGCGTTTTCGATTTTCGCGGCGGCTGGAATTTCTGTTGAAATATCGCTGGCGGCGCGGCTGTCATTTCCGGCAATCAAGTTTGGTAAAATGTTTACGGTGTAATCTTCGACCTCGCCGAACGGCAATTTTTCGCAGGAAGTCGCGTACGCATCGCGTTTCATCGAAACCCGCATCCGGGTGCTGCCGGGCGTGGCATTTGCCGGAACCGTGAAATTGTTGTTCAAAACTGCGCTGGCCGTGCCATCCGCTGGCTTATTTAAAATACCTGAAAAAACGAGTTCCGAAGGCTCTTCAAACGTGCCGTTTTTATTAAAATCAATCCAAATTTTCCAATATTCATTGTACGTAAACCAACTGAAACCAGCCGTCAAAACAATCGGCGTGGCCTGCCCGCGAGACAAATCTGTGGTTTGCGCGGTAAAATCCGAGTATGCAGACTTGCCGCTCGGACTGTTTATCGAACCAATTTTCACCCCCGCAATCCAATCATGCCATGGAAAATCGGACGTAGAACCGCAGTAAGTTCCCGGCGTCCCACCATTCGAACAAGTCGCCGGAGCGGTGGCCGAGGTCGAAGTGATGCACGTGAATGTGGTGTTGTCTTTTATTGAAATGGAAAGATTTCCGCCTGCGATTGGGTATGGCCCCATGCTTTTTGGCGTGCCATATTGGCCAGTTGTGTTTTGGCCGTTGATGGTTGCAGTCCACGCCGCGCCGGTATTTGTGCCGGTGACGGTCAAATTAAAAGTCCAAGTATCGTCGGCAGCGTTGGTTGCCGTGCCATTGTCGTTGCAAGTTGCGCCGCCAGTCGTGGCTGCGATGCTGCAAGTATTTCCACCACCGCCCGTGATATTTACATTGTAATCTTCGACTTCGCCGAATGGCAAAAGTTCGCAGGGATCGGCAAAAGCACCGCGTTTCATCGAAATCCGCATCCGAGTCGAACCAGTCGCTGAACCTGCCGGGATGGTCAAATTTCCATTAAAAATCGCGCTCGGCGTTCCAGCAGCAGGAGCATTTTGAACGCCTTCAAAAACTTTTTCACTGGCCTCAAACGTGCCGTTTTTATTAAAATCTATCCAAATTCGCCAGTTTTCATTAAAAGTAAACCAACTGAAACCTGCCGTCAAACTGATCGGATTGCTGGTTCCGGCGGCCAAATTGGTCGTTTGACTGGTAAAATTTGAATAAACTTGTTTGCTGCTCGGATTATTTATCGTTCCAATTTGAACACCCGCAATCCAATCATGCCACGGAAAATCCGATTTTGAATCGCAGTAATTTCCGGGCGGCGGGTTCACGTTCGAGCAGGTTGCTGGAGCGTTTGCAACCGTTTCGTTGGCACAAGCCGGGTTCGAGGCATCGCGGACGGCGAAGAAAATATTTCCACCGGAAATTGCAAACGGCCCCAAATTGACGGGTGTTCCAATCGTCCCATTCACCGTTTGACCATTAATCGTGGCCGTCCAATTGCCCGAAGTATTCGTTCCATTTACCGTCAAAGTAAAAGTAAAAGTATCGTCGGCTGCATTCGAAGGCGTGCCGTTGTTGTTACAAACGACATTCGAAACGACCGGCGAAATTTGGCAAGCAGGTGGCGGTCCACCTGCGGTGAAAAACACCGGGCGTGCATTTAACTGGATATTTTGCGAAGAAATCGCTTGCGTTGCATTCGTGTAACCAAAATCCCAGTTGTATTTCACGACGTTCGCCATGTTGAAACTTGCTGGAAATGAATAATTTGCGAAAGCATTTTCACTCAAATCCTCGGTCGTCCGCGCCCAAATCGCGTAAACATAAGTTCCGTCTGGACGGCGAAAAGCAAAACCCCGTACCCCGGCTGGCAAATTCATCGCAGCTGTTTTGGCAACATCCAATTCGGTATCCCAAACCATGTCAGACATGGTTTTCATGGCTTTCCCCAAATCATTAACCTGCACATTGTACGGCACTGCGCCGTTCAAAGTTTTGTACATGCCCATCAAGTGAAATTCGTAATTGGCAGCCGCCTCGGTAGTTTGATCGATCAATTGAAAAGAGTGCATTTGATGCACATTATTGACTTTCGCAACCATAAATGCCTTCATCATGTGGTTGATTTGTTGGTCAGCACCACCGAAAAACGGCCCAAGTCCAGAACCCGGAAATGCCTCACCGAAAACTTTGCGGGGCGAATTCGTCTCCGTCATGATCCATTCTTTTTTCGGGAAAGTCACGCCATCGTAGCCGTATTGTGTCAAAATTTGCTGGTAATAATTGCGGTATTTGAAAATCCCGTCTGCCGCTTCGTCGGAATGTCTTTCAAAAAATTGTTGGTCAAAATTGGTCGTCGAACCATCAAAATGTGGGTAAGAATGGTAAGTAATCCCATCAAAATACGCACCGCCGGTGAGCGGATATGCCGCCGAAACATCGCCATTATTTGGGTTGTCGGTGTTTCTCAAAAGCGCGTTCATGTAAGATTGATATCCGACGCTGCCCAAACAAACATAGCCATCCGGATCAACCGTTTTGATAATTTCCCAAGCGATACGCAAGGTGCGGATATAATTGTAAATAGGCGCGTGCATGATGTTGTCGCATGGATTTGGTCCTTCCAGCCACCAATTTCCCGGGAAATTTTGGTCGCGCCAGCCCAGATTTCCAGTCAAATCCAAGCCCGGTTCGTTCCATATTTCCCAAAAACGCACGTCGTCTTTGTACTGATTTACCACTTGGTACAAATAGGCCGCAAAATAATTGTCGTCGTTGTACGGCGTGCCGTTCGCGCCGCCATCCCAAATCGGGGTGTACAAATTTCCGAACAAATTCGAATTGACGGTCTGCCCGTTGCAATTGAAAGATTGCGAAAAATCCTTGCGCCAAGCCAACGGCCCACCGACGATGGCGACGTGCTCTCCCGTGCCCAAATTTTTGAAATGCTGAAAATCAGGGATGTTGATTTGGTATCCAAAAATACCCAAAACCTCTTCGTAAAGTCCTTGTCGGATGGCTTTTGCGCCGATGCCTTTTTGATTGACCGCAGCATTTCCAGCGGAAATATTGGCCAAAGTTTGGTTGTCCCAGCCGGGATAATATCCTTGATTGATGCCGGGGCGGAATTTGCCGGTGTACGGCGTGACCTGATTGTTTGCTGTGAAATTTACCTGCGAAAACAGGTTGGAAAATAACAAACAGCAAGCAAAAAACGTAAGCGTTTGTTTCATCAGATGGATGTTTTAGTTAATGATGATGATGTGAAAATCCGGGAAATACCTACCCAAATCGGCAGCAAATTTCGACGGGGACGACTACTGTTGTAATTACAGTTTGAGCCGTTTATCAAAAAAAGTAGTTGCCGCGAGGCAAAACCTGTTTTTGCTAAATAATTGAAAATGAATAAATTAGGAATAATCAGGCCATAAAAAGGAAGGATTGACCTGTCAAAATGATTGGCGAGTTTCGAAGCGTAAAAGTAAGAATTTTTTTTGGGAAAAATAGTTTTGCGGCTTTCGCACTACCTTGCGCCATACTTTTTTTAGACACTTGAAACCACTTATTTTTTATTAAAATGAAAATCACTCGCCTCATTTTTTGCCTCGGCTGGTTGTTTTTTTCAGCCGGGGTTTTTGCCCAAAAAATCATCCAATCGCCTGCCGATTTTTTTCCGCACCGCCCCGGCGAACAATTTACCCGCAACGACCAACTGACCGATTATTTGAAATATTTGGCAGAAAACAATCAGCAAACCATGAAATTGGAGCGGTACGGATTGACAAATGAAGACCGACCACTGCAAATCGCCATTTTTTCGTCTCCCGAAAATATGCAACGCCTCGAAGTGATTCGGTTAAACAACTTGCGTTTGGCGGGCATGGCCGAGGGCAAATTTGACTTGACAAATCCGGTAGTCATCGTTTGGTTGAGCATGTCGGTGCACGGAAATGAAGCCGCTGGAACTGAATGTTCGCCGGAATTGGCCTTTCGGTTGGCGACGCAAACCGACCCGGAAATTCAGAATTGGCTAAAAAATACAGTCGTCATCCTCGACCCGTCGTTGAATCCAGATGGCAACAGTCGGTACACAAATTGGTATCGGGGCGTGGCGCACCGCCAAAAAAACCCCAATTTGAACAGCCGCGAGCACCGCGAACAGTGGGAATCGGGTCGGACGAATCATTATTATTTTGATTTGAACCGCGATTGGGCTTGGGCAACGCAGGTTGAAAGTCAGCGTCGGCTCGAAATTTTCCACAAATGGTTGCCGCAGGTCCACCCCGATTTGCACGAGCAGGGCATGGACAATCCGTATTATTTTGCGCCGGCAGCCGAGCCGCTGCACGAATTTATCACGCCGTGGCAGCGCAATTTTCAAATTGAAATCGGGAAAAACCACGCGAAGTATTTTGACAAAAACGGTTGGATGTATTTCACCGGAGAAGTTTTTGACCTTTTTTACCCATCGTATGGCGATACGTATCCGATGTACAACGGTGCGATTGGCATGACTTACGAACAGGCGGGCATCGGTGCGGGGCGAGCGGGAGCCTTGGAAAACGGCGATACTTTGATGTTGGCCGATCGGATTTTGCACCATTTGACGACTGCACTTTCGACCATCGAAATTTCGAGCAAAAACGCGGCAGATTTGCTGCGGAATTTTCAGGAATTTTACCAAAATTCATCCACGAAACCGCCGGGAAAATTCCAAACATACATCGTCCGAGCGACGAACAACCCGAACAAAGTCAATGCACTTTGCGAATTGCTCGACCGACACCATATATATTATGGTGTGGCTGGAAAATATCATCCCGGCGTGCGGGCGTTCGATTATTTCAGTGGTTCGGAAATCACGACAAATATTCAGGCTGAAGATTTGGTGATCAACGCATTCCAGCCGCACGGTTTGATGTTGCAAGTTTTGATGGATGCAGAATCAAAACTGGTCGATTCTTTAACTTACGATATCACGGCTTGGGCTTTGCCACATGCTTTTGGTTTGGAAATGTTGGCCGTGCAAAAGCGGATTGATTCCGAAGCAAAACGCATGACTTACCGAACTTCCGATGTGAACGGCAGTGTCAAACCATATTCATGGGTTTTCGAGCGCGGTTCGCTGGCGGAAGCGAAATTTTTGGGCGAACTTTTACAGGAAAATGTGCAAATCAGGTATTCCACAAAAGATTTTCAGGTGGGTGCGAAAAATTTTCCGGCAGGCAGTTTTGTGGTCAGCCGGGCGGACAACATGGATTTGGACATGGGTTTGGACAGGATTGTGCGGTCTGCGGCGGTGCAGCACAATGTGATCGTGACCCCAATTTTGTCTGGTTGGATGGGTGGGAAAGGCCGGGATTTGGGTTCGGATGCTTTTCATTTGGTTGAAAAACCGGAAGTTGCGATTGTTTACGGCGATGATGTTGAGGACAATTCATTTGGCCACACGTGGTTTGTTTTTGAAAATGATTTTGAATATCCGGTTTCGGCGATTCCGTTGGAAAAGATAAATTTCAGTTTGCTTTCCGATTTCAACACTTTGGTTTTCCCAGATGGGAAGTACAATTTGACGGAAAATCAATTGGAATCCATTTCAGAATGGGTCAAAAACGGGGGGCGATTGATTGGATTTGAGGGCGGAGCGAAAGCATTTGCCGGAAAGGAAAATTTTGAATTAAAAACAAAGGAAACAAAAACGAGCGATTCGACCGATTTTTCGCCGCTGCCGTTCGGTTCAAAAGACCGGGATGGGGTTTCTGACGACACACCCGGCGCGGTTGTTTTGGCAAAAATGGACGACACGCACCCGCTCGGTTATGGCATGGGCAGCAAATATTTTTCTTTAAAAACCTCCTCCAACTGTTTTGATTTTTTGAAAAATGGGCAAACAGTGGCTTGGTTGGATGAAAAATATCAATCCTATGGATTTATCGGTTCGAAATTGAGGCCCCGTTTGGGCAAGACATTTTTGGCTGGCGTTCAAAAAATGGGTCGCGGCGAGGTGGTTTATTTTGCCGACAATGTTTTGTTTCGGGCATTTTGGTATCAGGGGAAATTGTTATTTTTTAATAGTTTGGTCTTTTGAGCGGCTGCAAAACCTCGACATTTCAGTAAAATTTATCTGATTAAATTCCTTTTGCGGTGTTGGTTCGCCGAGTAGTTTTTCTACTTTTGTGGCGGGAAAAGAGTTTCTCTTTTCCCGCCATTTTTATTTTAATCCTAATCCGTAAGTAATCTCATGACGTTTAGGATGGCTTTTTTGCAGCCCAATTTGTGCATTTTCAAAGTGCAAACTACGAAATTTTGGCTGTTTTCGTGTCGCTCCTCGTCAGACGGATTTCTTCGGCACCACAACTACACACCGTTCCCAATCGGGTTTTCTTTTTTAATTTTTTCCATCTTAAACGTTACGTCCTCATGAAAAGAGCCGTTACTCCGTTTTCTCAGGTTGCCTATTCCCTGTTTTTCGGCAAGACAAAAGCCTGTTTTTTTGCCCTCTCGGTCGTTTCGACCATTTTATTCACTGCAAATTTTGCGTTTTCGCAAGTCAATATTTCCGGCGCGTCATCGGCCAACGGTGCTTTCACGAGCATCGCGGCGGCGGTCGCGGCTTTGAACAGCGGGACATTTACCGGGCCGGGCACGGTGCTGGTTGAGGTTGATGCGGGGCACAGCGAAATTGCGCCTGTCGGTGGCATCATTTTGACAGCCACAGGTACGGCGGTCAACGAGATAGTTTTTATAAAATTAGGGGCTGGCGCAAACCCAGTCATCAATGCGTACGTCGGGACGAACACACCGGGCGGTGCTGGAAAAGACGGCGTTTTTGTGCTTTCTGGTTCGGATTATATCACGATTGATGGAATTGATATTGCCGATGGAAATACGGCCAGCGCGACCGACATGATGGAATGTGGTTACGGATTGTTCAAAATAAGCGGCACCGATGGCTGCAATTATAACAAAATCAGAAACTGCACGGTCACGCTCAACCGAAACAACAACGCGGCATGGGCTTTTGGGTACAACGGCTCGATTTGTATTGCCGTTATGAATGCCACTTATGCTGCGAGCGGCACTGCTTTGACAGTTGCTGCGGCCAGCGGGACAAATTCATTCAATCAATTTCATACAAATACGCTGCAAAATTGCAACACCGCGATTGCTTTTAATGGTTTTGCTGCACCTGCGCCTTATACATTGGGAGATACTGGAAATGATGTGGGCGGAACGAGTTCTGCAACTGGAAATGAAATCCTCAATTTCGGCGGCGGTGCTGCGGCAACCAATCCAGCAAGCGGTGTTTATATGAAAGACCAATGGGGATTCAATGTTTCCAATAATACTTTGAACAATAATGATGGTGGCGGGGTCAATCACATCACAACACTTCGAGCGATTTATCTCAGTGCCAGTTCACTGGGAGCAAGCGGGAATATCAATAATAACACCATTACTTTGAAAAGTGGCGCGACAACTTCGCAAGTTTCGTGCATTGAAAACTCGGCTGGAAATACGGGCTCAGGCAATGTTATCAATATCAATGACAACTTTATCCTGAACTCAACTTATTCAACTGCTTCAAGTGGTGTTTTTTATGGAATTTATAATACTGGCACGCCCGATACTTTGAGAATTAACAACAACAATTATTTGGACAATTCAACCAATGCCACAAGTGGAACTTATGCCTGCCTTTGGAACAGTGGAGCAGTTGTGAAAGTGATAGAATTCGATGGAAATTTTATCAGTGGAACAAATTTGGCGGGTGCGACCGGGCCGGCTTTTTATGGAATCAGAAACACGGGTGGCGCCGCGACGGCAAGTTTGACATTTCACAACAATGATATTACTGAAATGTCTTACGGTGGAACGCATACCGGGATTCACTATTTTTATTTTAATAGTGCTTCTTGTTTGGGTGAGACTATCACAAGTAATACCATCACAGATGTAACTGTTCAAACCACAGGAACGGTTTATTTAATATCGAATTCAGTAACAGTTCCAGCAAATGGTGTGGTGACCGTCCAAGGCAACGCTGTTCCTGGAGGGTTTACCAGAAATGCCACGGGAGGCACATTTTATGGTTATTATACTGCAACTTCTTCACCGGCTGGTTCTACGCAAGATATTTCCGGTAATACCTTTATCAATATCAATAATGGTACAACTGGTGGTACATTATATGGAATTTACAATTTTGATGGTTCTGCTTCTCCCTATCCAACAAAACATATTTACGACAATCTTATCATAAACGTTTCCAACGGGACTGGCACCAGCGCAACGAACGGTATTTATTGCAGTTATTTTAATACCGGTTCTTCGATTGATAATAATATTGTTAGCAACTTAACAGGCGGCGGTATCATTTATGGTATTTATAATAGTTCCTCGATTGTTGGTTTGAGTGTCCATGATAACGAAGTTACCAATTTAACATCTACTTCCACTTCTTCGGTTGTGGCTGGTATTTATGCTTTGGGAACGACTGGCTCAACTGAAAATATTTATAAAAATAAAATCAGTAATCTGAACCGCCCCGCTGCCACAAGTGGCCAGATGTACGGCCTATATATTTCCTCCGGCACAACGCATAATATCTACAACAACTTGATTGGTGAAATTTATTCGCCCACATTGACAGGCGCAACCAACTATCTATCAGGTGTTTATGTCGCGGGAGGCACCAACGTCAATCTATATTTCAACAGTGTTCATATCAGTGGGACAAGTTCGGGTGTGGATTTTAGTTCAAATGCAATTTATGCAAGCACCACGCCGATGGTTCGTTTGCAAAATAACAATTTTGTAAATAATTGCACCCCAGTGGGCGCAGGCACTGCGGTGGGTTATCGCCGTTCTTCGGCAACTTTAACTACTTATCACGCAAGTTCAAACAACAATAATTTTTATGCTGGAACGCCGGGCGTAAGCAATTTGATTTACGCCGACGGAACGAATACCGACCAGCTTCTCTCCGGTTTTAAATGCCGGGTTGGGCCAAGAGACGGTTTGTCGGTGACTGAAAACCCTACGTTTTTGAGTACGGTAGGCAGCAACCCCAATTTTTTGCACCTTAACCTAACTGCGCCGACACAATTAGAAAGTGGCGCGGTCAATATTTCCGGTATCACGGATGACTATGATGGAAACATACGACAAGGCAATGTTGGCTATTCTGGCAATGGTACGGGGCCAGATATTGGTGCAGATGAAGGGGAGTTTATTCCAATGGATATGTCTGGGCCTGCTATTTCGTACAGTTCGCCAACCAATTCTATTTGTACAGATGCTTTAACTTTGACTGCAACAATCACTGATGCAACAGGAGTCAATATTACACCTGGAACAAAACCAAGATTGTGGTACAAAAAATCAACAGAAGACAATGTTTTGCCCGCTACCAATACATCGGCCGATAGTGGCTGGAAATGGGTGGAAGCAAGCAATGCGAGTAATCCTTTTTCATTTACATTTAATTACTCCTTGCTTACGAGCGCGGTGGTGAGCGGTGATACGATTCGCTATTTTGTGGTTGCACAAGATATAGTTGGTACGCCAAATGTTGGAACAAACACGGCGGTTTACAGCAACTGCGGGATTCCAACAAGTGTGGCTCTTGCTGCTGTTTTGTTCCCAGTTACTGCGACCAACGCTTTCATTATTTTGGCTACGCCAAGTCCCATTACTGCGGTTGCGGCTCCGGATGAAGTTTGTATTCAAAATGATGTCACTTTGACAATTTCAGGAGGGGCTTTGGGTGCAGAATACCAATGGCAAAGTTCACCCGTCGGTGCCGGTACCTGGACAAATATTGCTGGGGCGAATACTCAAACCTATGTGGTAGTAGATGTAAATACTTCGACGGATTATCGTGCTATTATTTCGTGCAATGGTGTTCCGGTGGGTTCATCACCCTCTACAATTGCTTCGGTCAATGTTACCAATCCATTGATTCTTACTACCACGCCTGCTTCTGCTTGCGGCCCTGGTCCGGTGTCTTTGACATTGAGTGCTACGGCTACGGCGGGTGCCGATATAAATTGGTATGCAGCAGCGACCGGCGGTATGCCCCTCGCGACTGGTGCATCTTTCACGACACCTTTGATTACCGCCACCACAGATTATTATGTAGGCGCGAGTGAAGGGGGAAGCACGGCGAATGTCGGTTTGCCCGCCGCACTGCCAACAGCCACTTCGGGTGCTGGTACCACAAATTTTGGGCTTGTATTTGATGCTTTATCGAATTTCATGCTAAGCACAGTAACAGTTTATCCAGTTAGTGCTGCTGCAAACACACCCGGCACGGTAACAATTGATGTGGTGGATGGTACAGGTGCAATTTTACATACTGCAACAGTATCTGTTTTAGGAAATCCAGTGGCTTCGCCGGTTGCTCAAACCGTCACGCTGAATTTCATGATTGAACCCGGAACCAATTTAAAACTAAGACCGGGAGCGCGCAGTGCTTCAATTACAGGTTTGCTTTTTGAGCCGTCTGCCTCTGCGCCCATGGGAAATTATGGCTATCCTTTTTCGATTCCAGGTGTATTGAACATCTTGCACAGCACGCTCACTCCACCTCCTGCCAATACTGCCCGTTTAGATTTGTACTACTATTTTTACAATTGGGTAGTAACAACTGGTTGTGAATCTGCAAGAACACCGGTAACAGCCACGATTGTAACTGCTCCGCCAACCTGCCCCGCAAATTTTTCAGTATGCTCTGGTGATGCTCCGTTTACTTTGACAGGTGGTTTGCCAGTTGGCGGTACTTATAGTGGCACTGGTGTTACAAGCGGTACTTTCAATCCTGCCTCGGCTGGCGTGGGCATTCATACTATTACGTATACTTTGTGTGGACAAACTTGCACTTTTGTAATCACAGTCAGCACATCGGGCACCCCCACTTTTAACCCAATCGGCCCACTTTGCCAGAACAGCACACCACCCGCTTTGCCCCTTACTTCGACAAATGGCATCAGCGGAACATGGTCGCCTGCTACGATTTCTACAACTACCGTAGGCAGTTTTAACTATGTTTTCACCCCTGCTGCTGGTTCGTGCGCCACTTCGGTTACAATTTCTATTACGATACAAGCCCAGGTAACACCTACTTTCAATGCAATTGGGCCACTTTGCCAAGGTAGCACGGCACCAGCCCTGCCAGCAACTTCGACAAATGGCATTGCAGGCACTTGGTTGCCCGCGACCATTTCCACGGCAAGCGCAGGCAGCACGGTTTATACTTTTACGCCAAATGCTGGCCAGTGTGCCACGACCGCCACTTTGACAATTACGATAAATGCTTTGCCCACCGTCACTTGCCCAGCAAACAGTTCAGTTTGCATAAATGCCTCGCCAATTACATTGTCTGGCGGCACACCGACGGGCGGCACCTATTCTGGAACGGGCGTTTCCAGTGGCATTTTCACTCCATCAACTGCGGGAGTTGGAGCGCACACCATAACTTATACATTTACAAATACAAATGGCTGCACAGCATCTTGCACATTTACAATCACGGTAAATGCTTTGCCTGTGGTTTCTTGCCCGGCAAATAGTTCTGCTTGTGTAAATGCCTCGTCAATCACGTTGTCTGGCGGCACACCGACTGGCGGAACATATTCAGGCACGGGCGTTTCCGGTGGCGTTTTCACACCTTCGACGGCTGGGGTTGGCGCGCACACCATTACTTATTCATTTACAAATACAAATGGCTGTTCTGCATCTTGCACATTTACAATCACGGTAAATGCTTTACCAACAGTTTCTTGCCCAGCAAACAGTTCAGTTTGTGTAAATGCTGCGCCAATTACACTTTCCGGCGGCACACCGATTGGCGGAACCTATTCTGGAACAGGCGTTTCGGGCGGCGTTTTCACACCTTCGACGGCCGGAGTTGGCGCGCACACCATTGCTTATTCTTTTACAAATGGAAATGGCTGCACCGCATCCTGCACATTTACAATTACTGTAAATGCTTTGCCAGTGGTTTCTTGCCCGGCAAATAGTTCAGTTTGCATCAATGCTGCACCAATTACATTGTCTGGCGGCTCGCCGGTGGGCGGAATTTATTCCGGCACGGGGGTCAGCGGCGGCGTTTTCACCCCATCAACTGCGGGAGTGGGTGCGCACACCATTACTTATTCTTTTACAAATGGAAATGGCTGCACCGCATCTTGCACTTTTACAATCACGGTAAATGCACTGCCCACTGTTTCTTGCCCAGCAAATAGTTCAGTTTGTTTAAATGCCTCGCCGATCACTTTGACTGGCGGCACACCAACCGGCGGCACCTATTCTGGAACCGGCGTTTCGGGTGGAATTTTCACACCTTCGACGGCTGGGGTTGGTGCGCACACCATTACTTATTCTTTTACAAATGGAAATGGCTGCTCGGCTTCCTGCACATTTACAATTACGGTAAATGCGCTGCCAGCACTTTCCGAAACCCACGTTTTGCCAACCAACTGCGCGACAAACAACGGTTCGATTGACCTCAACGCGACCGGCGCGCCCACTTTGACCTACAATTGGACGGGGCCAAATGCTTTCACGGCATCTACCCAAGACATTTCAAACTTGTTCGCAGGCATTTACAACGTTACCGTCACCGATGGAAATGGTTGCCAAAGCACTTTGTCTGTCAATATTGATTTGAACCCTTCTTGCAACACCTGCCCAGTCATCGGAAGTTTGTCGGCAAATCCATCGCCGGTTTGCGTCAATTCAAATACAACTCTGACGGCCAGCGGCATCGTCGGTGTCGGAACGACTTACGGTATTTTATTTAAATATTCAACAACCGCCCTGCCTGATCCATATTCTGGCGGCACAACGATTGCGACCGTTCCAAACGCTTCGGTTGGTTCGACAGCAACCACTTCGACTTCGTTTGCGGCCAGCGGTTCGTATTTTATTTATGCAATCCTCAGCCCAACGCCGGCTGACCCAACTTGCCGTCCATCCGCCACGACGGCTTTGGTAGTCAATCCATTGCCGACGGTTACTTGCCCGACAAACAGTTCGGTTTGTGTAAATACGACTGCTTTTGCTTTGTCGGGCGGCACTCCAACTGGCGGAACGTATTCCGGCACGGGCGTTTCCGCTGGAAATTTCAACCCGGCAACTGCCGGAGTTGGCGCGCACACGATTACCTATAATTATACCGATGGAAATGGCTGTGCTGGAAGTTGCACATTTACAATCACGGTAAATGCTTTGCCAACAGTTACTTGCCCAGCCAACAGTGCTGTTTGTGTAAATGCCCCGGCGTTTGCACTTTCTGGCGGCTCGCCAACAGGCGGAACATATTCTGGAAATGGCGTTTCCGGTGGAAATTTCAACCCCGCAACTGCCGGAGTTGGTGCACACACCATCACCTATTCTTACACGGATGGAAATGGCTGCACCGCGTCTTGCACATTTACAATCACTGTAAATGCTTTGCCAACAGTTACTTGCCCGGCAAGTAGTTCTGTTTGTGTAAATGCTGCGCCGATTACTTTGACAGGTGGCTCACCTGCTGGCGGAACATATTCTGGCACTGGCGTTTCGGGCGGTGTTTTCACGCCTTCAACAGCGGGAGTTGGCGCGCACACAATTACTTATTCTTTTACAAATGGAAATGGTTGTTCTGCTTCTTGCACATTTACAATCACTGTAAATGCTTTGCCCACCGTCACTTGCCCAGCAAATAGTTCAGTTTGCGTAAATGCTTCGCCGATTACTTTGACTGGCGGCTCACCGGCTGGCGGAACATATTCTGGAACGGGTGTTTCCGGCGGCGTTTTCACGCCATCAACTGCCGGAGTCGGAGCGCACACGATAACGTATAATTATACCGATGGAAATGGCTGCGCAGGAAGTTGCACATTTACAATCACGGTAAATGCGCTGCCCACAGTTTCTTGCCCATCAAATAGTTCAGTTTGTGTAAATGCCTCGCCAATCACTTTGTCCGGCGGCACACCGACTGGCGGAACATATTCTGGAACGGGCATTTCTGGCGGCATTTTCACACCTTCGACTGCGGGCGTTGGTGCGCACACCATCACTTATTCATTTACAAATACAAACGGCTGCTCGGCTCTTTGCACTTTCACAATTACGGTAAATGCTTTGCCCGCTGTCACTTGCCCGGCAAATACTTCCATTTGCGTAAATGGTTCGCCAATTACATTGACTGGCGGCTCGCCGACGGGTGGAACGTATTCCGGCACGGGCGTTTCGGGTGGAATTTTCACACCTTCGACTGCTGGCGTTGGCGTACACACCATCACTTATTCTTTTACGAATGGAAATGGCTGCACAGCAACCTGCACATTTACCATTACGGTAAATGCTTTGCCCACCGTTTCTTGCCCATCAAATAGTTCAGTTTGTATCAATGCCGCGCCGATTACGCTTTCTGGCGGTTCGCCAGCGGGTGGAATTTATTCCGGCACTGGCGTTTCTGGTGGCGTTTTCACCCCGGCAACTGCGGGCGTCGGCGCACACACGATTACTTATAATTACACAAATGCGGGTGGCTGCTCCGGTTCTTGCACATTTACAATCACGGCAAATGCTTTGCCAGTCGTCACTTGCCCAGTAAATTCTTCGGTTTGTGTAAATGCTGCGGCCATCACTTTGTCCGGCGGTTCACCAACTGGCGGAACATATTCCGGCACGGGCGTTTCCGGCGGCGTTTTCACCCCAGCGACTGCGGGTGCCGGAACGCACACAATAACTTATTCATTTACAAATGCCAACGGCTGTTCGGCAAGTTGCACATTTACAATTACGGTAAATGCATTGCCAGTCGTCACCTGCCCGGCCAACAGTTCAGTTTGTTTAAATGCCGCGCCTTTCACTTTGACAGGCGGCTCGCCGGCGGGCGGAACATATTCTGGAACGGGCGTTTCGGGCGGCATTTTCAACCCTGCAACTGCCGGTCTTGGCGTAAAAACCATCACTTATTCATTTACAAATGCCAACGGCTGCACGGCTCTTTGCACTTTTACAATTACGGTAAATGCTTTGCCAGTCGTCAATATCACCAGCAGCAACGCCGCGATGTGCGTGGGCGAAACGCGCACTTTGACCGGAACCCCGGTGGGCGGCACGTTCTCGGCAACCGGCGCAGGTTCGGTGGTCGGAACAATTTTGACCGCAAATTCTGCTGGCACGATTAATTTAACTTACACGGTTACCGCATCTGGTTGCACCGGAACTTCCACCCAATCCATTTCTGTAAATTCTGCACCCGCCACATTTACAGTCACCGGCGGCGGCGAGTTTTGCTCGCCCGGCGGCGGTGTCCCGGTTGGTTTGTCGGGTTCGCAAGTTGGATTTTTCTATCAATTGCAAAGAAATGGCGTGAACTCCGGCGCACCACTCGCCGGAACTGGCGCGGCTTTGAATTTTGGAAATCAAAATGTTGCAGGAACTTACACGGTTGTGGGTTCTTTCGGCGCGTTTTGCAGTGGAAATATGACGGGCAGTGCAGTCGTCTCTGCCATCACTTGCGGCATCACAAACGACCCAACCATCGCCGACCCATGCTCTTGCCGCGCTTTTCCACCCACGACTTTGACCAACGGCCAATTTGACGAAACCATCCAAGTCACCGCGCCCGCTGGCCAAACTTGGACGGTCACCGCAGTCACAGGTTTGTACACTTCTGCCAGCCCTGCCCCACCCGCGACCCCAATTGCAGTGACGGTCGGAACAGTTTTGACTTTCACCGCTCCGAATTTTTATAGAATTACGGGCGTGCACATCGACGCGCTGGGTTATTCGATTTCGGTCAGCAACGGTTTGGGCACGACTTTGAGCATCGGAAACACCTGCGCTTATCCAAATCCAGTTTTGAATTTGGACAATACCGTTGATTATTGCCTCGGTACTTTGCCAATCACGTTGGATGGCGACCCCGGCGACAACAATATTGTTTCAGAAAGTTTCACGATAAATGGCGTTCCGGCGACGGTTTTCAACCCCGCAACTTTGGGTCTCGGAAATTACGTCATCATTTACACCGTCAACGGCGGCGTGGCAAAAGCGTTTGGCGTATCTGACCCCGGTTGCACCCAACCTGTTTCAAAAACGGTCAATGTGATTGCAACGCCGACCAATTTGGTTTGCAACGACCTCGTCCAAGTTTCTTTGGACCAAAATTGCGAGGCGACCATTTTGCCCGACATGATTTTGGAAGGAACTTACGGCTGCTTCGATGATTACACGGTACGCATCACGCCGCTCAATTCAAATTTTGTCATCGCCAACCCAATCAACGGCGACCAAATTGGCAAAACTTTAAAAGTTACGATCAAACACACGCCTTCCGGAAATTCTTGCTGGGGAAAAATCACGGTCGAAGACAAACTCGCGCCCGTTTTGACTTGCACGAATATCACGATAAACTGCGCGGTGCAAGATTACACGCCTGCCGGTTTGGCTGCGATTCCGGTGCCCGGTGCTTTCCCAGTCGTTGACGAGCCTTGCGGAAATTATGATTTGACTTACGAAGACATGTTTTTCGATTTGGCTTGCGGTGCGACCATCGCTGGAATTGACGCAAGTGCCTACATCAAAAGGACTTGGACGGCGGTCGACGAATCTGGAAATCAAGGAAAATGCACCCAATTTATTTATTTTGCCAGAAAACACGTCGGCGATGTGCTTTTCCCGGCGGATATAATTTTGGACTGCGCTGCCGTCCACGCCTTAGGCGGGACCGACCCATCGAACACCGGTGCGCCCTACATTTTTGATTTTGGGGTAAATTTTGAAATTTTCCCCGGCGCAGGTTTGTGCGAATTGAACTCGGCATTTACCGACGACACCTTGCCAATTTGCGATGGTTCTTACAAAATTTTGCGGACGTGGGTAGTGTACGATTGGTGTTTGCCTACCTCGCCGTTCCCGCCGCAAAACCCGATTTACTACATTCAACTGATTAAAATTTTGGACAACGGCGGCCCGACAATTTTAGAACCGACCGATTTGTGCGGCTCGACAATTGAGGTGAGCGTCGGTGTTTTTGATTGTTTGGCGGAAGTGGATTTGCCGGATGTCAAAGTCACGGACAATTGCTCGCGTTTGAAATCTATTTCGGCCAGTTGGAAAATTGACGGCGTTACTTATTCAACGACGGGTTATTTTGCAGATTTTGCAGGAAATAACCACTGGAACCCCGATACTTTGGGCGTTTTGGGAACAGCGACCGGTTTGCCAATCGGCATCCACGTCGTCACCTACATCATCACGGACGACTGCGGAAACTCGACAACTTGCACTTTCCGCTTGCGGGTCGAAGACCAAATTCCGCCGACTGCAGTTTGTGTGGAATTTACCCAGGTTTCGATTGGCGCGTCGGGCATGGCTTTGATGAATGCGACGAGTTTGAACAATGGCTCGTTCGACAATTGTTCGGATGTTTATTTCAAAGCACGCCGGATGAATTCCAACGGTTGTCAGCCATCCAACCAATTTCACGACCAAGTCAAATTCTGCTGCGAGGACATCGGCGACACGATTTTGGTGGTTTTGCGGGTGTACGATGTGACCGTCGAACCGGGCGATGTTTCGCTCGGCTACAAAGACAATTTCATCAACGAATGCATGGTGCAAGTTTTTGTGGATGACAAATTGAAACCGATTTGCACCCCGCCGGCCAACGTGACGGTGAGTTGCGAGGCGTTCGACCCAAGTTTGTGGGCGTATGGAAAAGCGACGGCGGTGGACAACTGCGAAATTGATAGAATTGATGAAAGCCGAAATTTGGCGAATTTCGATACCCTTTGCAATCGCGGAACCATCACCCGCACTTTCCGTGCTTTTGATGCTTTTGGAAATTCCTCGGCCTGCACCCAGCGCATCGTCGTGACCTACAATCAATATTATAACATTGAATTCCCAGCCGACCGGGTTGTTTTCCAATGCGACGGCACGACTGCTTTTGGCGAGCCTCGGATTGACAAAAAAGACTGCGAATTGATGGCGATTTCGTACACCGATGAAATTTTCAACGTCGTCCCCGATGCTTGTTTCAAAATCGAGCGGACTTGGAAAATCATAAACTGGTGCACGTACAATCCGAACGACCCATGTGTTTACGTGCCGAACCCGAACCCAAATGTTTTGCCAAATCACCCGACAAATTTGGCGAGCGTCATCGTTTCCGCGCCCGGAACACCTGCTCCGTGGACGGCAACGATTCGCGCCATCATCCCCGGCGGCACACCTGTTGACTATTCAAATTTCTGGGACAAAGACGCTAATTGCTACGAATACAAGCAAATCATCAAAGTAATTGACGACGAAGACCCGATTGCGACCGATGTTTTGGACGATTGCGATTTGACGGCAAACGACCCACTTTTCTGGAATTCGATGGATTGGTGGGACCCGATTCACGGCTCGCACGACCTTTGCGAGGCTCCGGTGAATATCAATGCGACTGGAATTGACTCTTGCGTCGGCAAAAATTTGACGGCTTACGCTTTGATTTTCTTGGATTTGGATGGCGACGGTTACATGGAAACAGTGTTGAACACGAACACTTTCCCAACTTTGCCGCCCGGTTTCATCAATTATAACAATGCTGCGAACCCAAGTTATGTGGGTGGAATTTCCCGCCAGTTTGATTTCCGCGCGGTTCAACCCTCGTTGCGTTACCGTTTTGCTTTGAGAATTCAAGATTTGGCCAACGGCTCCCGCAAATTTTCAGTGATGTGGACAGACCGCACCAACCCGAACCCGAACAACAACAATGATTGGACGCTGCCGCAAATTCCGCTCGGCAAGCACAAAATCAAATGGGTGATTTCGGATATGTGCGGCAACGAAACCACAAAAGATCGGCAGTGGGATTTACACGATTGCAAGCCGCCGACCGTCGTTTGTTTGAACGGTTTGTCCGCCAACATCATGCCGACGGGGATGATTACCGTTTGGGGAATTGACTTTTTGCAATACGGCGACGACAATTGCACGCCTGCCGACCAGTTGGTTTATTCGATTCGCAAATCTGGAACGGGAACTGGTTTCCCGGTTGACGCGAACGGCAACCCGATTCCCGGCGTGACTTTCACCTGCTCCGAAATCGGAACGCAGTTTGTCGAACTTTGGGCAAAAGACGCGCGCGGAAATGCAGCGTTTTGCGAGACATTTATCCAAGTTCAAGACCCATTTGGAAATTGTGGGCAAGTGCCGAAAGCGACCGTTGCCGGTGATTTGAAAACCGAGGCCGCCGCAGGTTTGGAAGATGCAAATGTCGAAGTCGTTGGAACGCACCCTGCCCTGCCGCCAATTTCGTTGGTTGGCATGTCGAACGATGCAGGTCATTACGGATTCAACGCAGCTGTTCCGATGGCAAGCGATTTCACCATCACCCCTGTCAAGGACGATAATCCGTTGAACGGCGTGACGACTTATGATTTGCTTTTGATGTCCCGCCATATTTTGGGCGTGACGCCTTTGACTTCGCCGTACCAACAAATCGCGGCGGACGTCAACAAATCGGGAAGCATCACGACGAATGATATTGTTGAACTACGAAAATTGATTCTCGGTATTTACACCGACCTGCCGAACAATACGTCGTGGCGTTTTGTGGACAAAAAATACAATTTCCCGAACCCGGCGAACCCATTCTCGATGCAGTTCCCGGAAGTGAAATCGGTTCAAGATTTGAATCAAGATTTGACGAACGAAGATTTTGTCTCCATCAAAATCGGTGACTTGAACGGCAACGCGACCGCCAACAGTTTGACGACGACCGACGACCGGACAAATGGCACTTTGCTTTTTGATTTGGAAAATAAAACGGTCAAGGCTGGCGAAGTATTTACAGTCAAATTCACGGCTGCTGAAATTGCTTCGGCATATCAGTTTACATTGAATTTCAACAACTTACAAATTCTGAACTTGACGCCGGGCGCAGGTTTGAACGACCAAAACTTCGCGGTTTTTGCCACTGAAAAATGTCTCACGACATCTTTCGATGGTCAAGAAAAAGGAAGTTTTGAAGTGAAATTCCGCGCCACCGCCACCGGTAAATTGAGTGAAATGCTCTCCGTTTCGAGCCGCATCACGAAAGCTGAAGGCTACGATTTGGCAGGAAACCGCCAGCAAGTTGCGCTTCGTTTCAATGAAAATGGAACGACAACGGTTGCCGGAGTTGGTTTTGAATTGTACCAAAATCAGCCAAATCCATTTGTCAACAAAACCGTCATCGGTTTCAATTTGCCAAATGCAACAGAAGCCACATTGACTATTTTTGATGAAACGGGTCGCCAAATTTTCACCCAAAAAGGTGATTTTGGGAAAGGCGAAAATCATTTCACAATCGAAAAAACGATGTTGCGGACGACGGGAGTTTTGTTTTACCAACTTGAAACGGCATCCGACAAGGCAACGCGGCGGATGGTTCAGGTGAAAGATTGAGGATTTTAGAATTTTTAGAGATAAAAAAAACGCCGGGGCGAGGTTCGCTTCCGGCGTTTTTTTTATTTCCAAAAAATGGGTTAGTCATTGTTGTGAAAACCATTTCAAAATCGAAAAACCAATTTGCTGCGTTGCATTATTTGTTGGATGGACATAAAACTCAATTAATTTTTACAATCCAGAAACCTGACTTTAATTTTTATAATGGCCATCATTTTAAACAAAATTGTAAAAATAAGCAATGAAATTTAACATTTTCTATTTTTAGAAACCTGACTTTTTGATTTTTTGGGTTTGGGTTAAATTCTAAAACCAAGATACTTTGATGCTGTCATTTTTAAATTATTTTTTTAACCATCTAAATTTTACTACCATTATGGCAAGTATTAATTTTACCACAGCAAAACAGCCATGTTGATGCTCTTGCTTTCACTGTTTTTTTCCTTCCGAGTGAATTCTCAGTGCGAAATTTATGAGAATGGGATTTCAGTTGATGCGGATTTTTTAGTGTTTTGCGACCCAACAACCGTAAATGTTGGAGTATGGAATTTAGGAACAGTACCAGAAACTGCTGTTATTGAACTTTTGATTTCAACCCCCGGCAGCGCAATTTCACCTACCGATTTTTGGCAATTTCTATCATTTTCAACCGCATTGACTGTCATTTCGGACGAAGCGTATGAAGGGTCGCTTCTCCTTTTTCGAAAGGTAACTTTCTTAGTTGGCAGTATGCCTGCCGGGACACCAATTAATGGTAATTTGATAGACTTGATTTTTGACCCTACCATTTCTGGGATACCAGAGTCGTTTGTCCTTGATATCAATGTTTTTGGGGATGGTTGTACGCCTGACCCAACCAATGCTCAATCATTTATTGTACTGAATCGGTTTGGTTTTACACATCCGATTATTACAGGAAATTTATCTGCATACTGGACGAACCCTTCTGCACCAATTGGTGATTCCCAAATAATATCTGGGACATTGACAGTTGTGATGGGAACTACACTTTTAATGCAGCACAAAGTTCAATTCAACCAAAAATCTTAATGCGCCCCGGTGCCACGATGGTAGTACCTTCTGGTTTTACCACCACGATTACGAACATTACCATGTTCTCGTGCCCAGAAATGGGCAATGGTATTGATGTAATGGGCGGGGGAACGCTTATTGTTAATGGCAATTCTACTATTATGGCACAATTGAAGGCCATTAACCTCAGACCCAATTCTGCTCTAAGTTCAATTGGCACCACATTTCTTAATAATTACATTGACCTCAATGCTAATTTTTCATCCTTTTCTTCGGCCAATATTCTTGCTTTTAGGAACAATGTTTTTAATGCTCCATCAGCAAGTACAATACCGGCATTTTCTGGTTCAGGTGTAACAGTTTCAGACATTGGTTTTGTGGGCATTCGATTGATCAACTACAACGATTTTAAGATTTTATCGGGCACAAACAACATATTTAGTAATTTGGCAAATGGCATTTTGGCTCAGAATTCCAATTTACAAATATTTGATGCCCGGTTCACAAATATGATTGCTGCAACTCCTGCATATTCTTTGCAAGGTTTTGGGATCCGTGCAATTGGAATGGGCAAAAGCAATTGGATGAATATTGGAAGGGAACACTTGCCGTTTATTAATTTTGAGAATTGCACGACGGGCATTTATGCCCAAAGCATGGCTGGGGCGATCGATAAAACAAATATGACAGGAGTGGTTACTGGTATTCACTGGGGCGGAAGCCCGAACCGGGATATTTTTATGCGCAAGAATAACATAACTGCGACCCGGTACGGCATCAGGTCAAGTTTAAATGAACCACTTGTTTTGCAAAGCAGGATGTCTGAAAATACAATTTTAGTTTCCGGCAATAATACCTACGGCATCAATGCACAAGAATATTGGTCTGCACCCAAGGGTGGGTGGTTAATGAATGCCAACACTGTTTCGGTGCAAGGCGATGGCGATGGCATTTATTACAGAAATGGAAAAACAGGTGCATTGGTGAACAACACCGTAAATGTCCCTACTTCGGCAACCGGAAGTCAAGGCATTTATCTTCAATATACCCAAGATGCAGACGTAGTGGGCAATACGGTCAATGACGGCAATGACGGGATTTATTTAGAAGCCAATGAACGGGACACGGTACAATGTAATATTTTAGATGGCGCAGATGCCGGGATCCATGTAGTGGACATGAATAATTTGGTCAGATTGATGGGAAATGAAATGAAAAACCATACCAATGGGCTGGAATACGGCACTGAAAACCGACCTGAGGCACTGACCGGCGAACAAAGAAACTTGGGTAATAAATGGGACAATGCTACGATGGGGAGTTGGGGGGCGTTTTATCATGGAGGAGGTTTTGACAATTCAAAGTTTATTGTCGATGCCGATGAAAACCCTGATTTTTTACCAGAATTAATAAACCCTAATTTATGGTTTGTACCATTTTCGACCCCAACTTTATCATACTATTGTCCACAACCACCCGGCATAGAGCCACATACTCCCGATGGACACGATGAAAAAGTCGTTGACGGCACTTTTGGCCACCCAAAATTCCCAGAAAGTATGTTGTGGCGCGGAGAATACAGGTTGTATAGAAAAATGTTACAAATCCCTTCCATTCAAAATTACAATACCCGTTTTCAGAATTGGAAATCAACACAAGCAGATTTGCCAGCCGGGCAATTGGCTTGGGTAGCAGAGGAAATAAATGATTTATTTGCATTGGAAACTGGCGATTTGCAGGCCTTGACCAACTTGCGGCAGCAAGTTGTCAATCGCACAGAAGATTTACTGGAACTGGATAGTTTGAGAAATCTTGGGGCAAATGTTAATGCAACCACTTATTCAAACGCCAAACAAAAGCAAGAACAGGCAATAGAAGATTATGAAACCTTTATCAATCAATTGGAACTCAATCAACAAAGTGAGGCCAGTACTTTGCGAACAATCAACAATGCAATTCAGGTTGATGATATTTGGCAAAATAACCACCAAATAGTAAACGATATTGGTTTGCAATTGGTGGCGACACCCGATAATTGGAACACTTCGATGATTGCATCATTGGAAGATATTGCCCGGCAATGCCCGGAAGCAGGGGGCGATGCAGTATATGAAGCCCGGGCAATGTTGTCTTGGGTAATGGATATTGAATATGATGACGAAACTGTTTGTTATGAAGCCGAAGCACAAGAACGGCAAGGCGAAAAGATTGAATTTAATACAAAAACTCGGCAAAAGATTGAAATATTCCCGAACCCTGTTTCTGATGTGCTTTACTGGAAAGGTTATTCTGGCGAAACAGTAAATGTATTGATCTATGATAGGCTGGGCAGATTGATAAAACAAGAATATACTGTTTCACAACGTGTTTCTACACGCGACCTTTATGAGGGCATATATCGTATCCATATTTTTAAGGACAATCGTTTAGTCTATAACAACAACTTTATCAAAGTTGAAAATTGATTTATTTTGAAATGCCCTTGCCTGACCTCGTTCAGGCAAGGGTTATTTTTTAATTTTTTTCAACTTGATAAAATATGAAAAATTTAGCAATATTCATTGCCATTATAGCCATGCCTATAATATGCAATGCACAAAAGCATGACAATAAATGGCTTTTTGGTTATAGTGCCGGTGGTTCTGATAAAAATACAATGATAGATTTTTCCACTGACAGTATATTTTTTAAGACTGTTTTTAGGAAAATGCAATTGGATAATCACTATGCTGCAATAAACGATTCAGTTGGAAATATTGCTGCTTATACAAATGGCTGCTATTTGGCAAATGCAACGGGTGATACCATTGAAAATGGCAATGACATCAACCCAGGCCCATTAGCAAATTTGTTTTGTGGCACTGATAACTTAATTCAGGCCAACAATTTGCCCCAATCTGGTTTTTTTATTCCTGTACCGAATAAATCAAGTCAATATATGCTTTTCCAAATTGGTTATGACAATCATAAAGCACAAAATTTATCTTATTCGCTTATTGACATGAATGAAAATAACGGAAAAGGAAAAGTCATAGAAAAAAACATAAAGATTATCGAAAGTGAATTGGGCTTGGGCATGGCCGCTGTAAAACATGCAAATGGCCGGGATTGGTGGATGGTCGTAAACAAATACAGGACCAATCAATATTATATTGTTTTGATGCAGCCAGATGGTTTTGAAGTTTTTTCACAAGAAATAGGAGAGCCATTTTCAATTGATGTAAACAAATATGAAATATTGTTTTCTCCGGATGGAAAAAAGTTGGCGGCCTATCATGTAAAAGATGATTTGCGGCTATTTGATTTTGATAGGTGCAAAGGAATATTATCCCATGCTGTTTTTATTCCCAAAAAAGACAGTGCCGATATGCTCAATACCATAACCGGAGGGTGTGCTTTTTCGCTGGATTCAAGATTTGTTTATGTTTCGGAAGGCAGGGTACATTGTTATCAATACGATACATGGGCAACTGACATTGGTGCCTCGAAAGATACGGTTGCAGTATTTGATGGCTATACATCTTTTGGCCCAGCCAATTTTGGCCTGATGGAATTGGGCCCTGATGGCCGCATTTATTGCCGTTCGACGGTAGGGAGTTCGTATGAAATGCACGTCATCAACAACCCTGAAAGAAAAGGCGATGCCTGCGATTTCCGGCAGCACGAATACATTTTGGAATACCCCATTGCCAGTATGCCGATGCACCCCAATTATCGGCTTGGAGCGGTGGATGGCTCGGCCTGCGACACCTTGGGCATTGACAATCACCCAGTTGCAGGGTTTCGGTATGACCGTAGCCTGGGTTTGGCAGTAGATTTTACCTCGGTGAGTTGGTACGAACCGGATACTTGGCTCTGGGATTTTGGCGATGGGCAAACGAGCACGGAAGTCAATCCGACCCATTTTTTCCCAAAAACCGGTTTTTATTACGTCTGCCTGACGGTCTGTAACCAATTTAGTTGCGATACCATCTGTAAATGGGTCTGGGTGGCTACGGCTTTGGACACCCCCGTGCCCAAAATCGATAAAAATGGGGTTTCTATTTTTCCCAACCCGACTCGCGATTACTTAAATATTTTTATGGAAAATCCGACTGCCCAAAATTTTTCGGTCAAAATTTATGACCTGCTCGGCAGGTTGGTAAAATCACAACCAACTGATTATCAGCAGGTCTTCACAGGGGATTTGGTTGATGGTATTTATCGCATCCATATTTTTAAGGATAATCGCTTGGTTCACAGCAGCAATTTTATAAAAGTGAAATGACCACATTTTACGGCCGTACACTTTTGGTTTTTGGAAAATTGAAAGTGTACGGCTATAAAACCCCAAAATTGAAATTGGCGACAGCCCAAAAAATCATTTCAATTTAAACGCAGCAATCGCATTTTTCGAAAAATCAGACAAACACAACCGCCCCGAAACCGCCGCCCGTTCTGCCAACAAATCATCCCAAAGCCCCGTGTCTTCCCAAAAAATTCGTTTCAACTCGCCCAAAGCATCGGGTGAATACCCGGCCAAAATTTGACAAAATTCATTGAGATGCTTGTCCATTTCATCCACCGTTTCAAAAACTTCCTGAAAAAGGCCTTTTTCCTTTCCAAAATTGGGCGTTCGCCAAACCGCCGGGGTCAAAGCCAGTTCAGTAAAAGCGGTCAGGCCGATTCTTCTTTCCACCGCCGGGCCGATGACAAACGGACCAAAACCGACGGCCAATTCGCTCAGCCGAAAACTCGCATATTTTGAAGCAAAGCAATAATCACACGCCGCAGCCAATCCCACCCCGCCACCGACGGCTTTTCCATGAATCCGTCCGACGATGATTTTTCCACATTTCCGCATCGCGTTGATGATGTTTCCAAAACCGGAAAAAAACGACAGCCCAGTTTCAAAATCTTCGATGGCCATCAATTCGTCAAAATCTGCGCCCGCGCAAAAAGTTTTGAGGACGGCACTTTCCAAAATAATCAAATTGACGTCATCATTTTTTCCAGCCGCCTGAAAATGCCCGACCAAATCAGCGAGCAACGAACTCGGCAACGAATTCTGGTTCGGATGAAAAAAACTGATCCGAGCGATGCCTTCCGGCGAAATTTCTGTTTTTACAAAACCCATTTTTTTTGAATAGTTATTGGTTGATTTGTTATTTGTTAGAGAAGTGGCATAGATTTCGGAAATTTGAAAAATTTCCGAAATATTAGAACGCATTATTCAATTTTCTCGGTGTAATCCAAGTCAGAATGAAAAGTTTCCCGCATTCCCCACAAAGCCAAAAGTGCGACGACCGAACAAATTGAGCCAATTACCCAGGCCGCAGAAATTACATTTCCCAAACTTTCGGGGCTTTTCAAAAATTTAAAACTCGCACCAATCGGCACAAGCATCCCGCGAGCAAAATTGGGGACAGAAGTTGCGACCGTCGCCCGGAGATTTGTCCCAAATTGTTCCGCGCCAATCGTGACAAAAATAACCCAAAAACCCACCGAAAACCCCAAAAAAAAGTGGGCGATGTGAAATTGTGTGGCCGTTTCAAAACTTCCAGTCAGATACCAAGCCACCACCGCCGCATCAAAAAGCAGGAAATAGAGCATCACTTTCAATCGGCTTTTCAAAATTTGGGAAAGCAAACCCGACGCGAGGTCACCCAAAATCAAACCACAATACGCTGCCGCGATGGCGTTTCCGGGCGTGATTTTTTCGGCAATTCCTTTTGCTACTCCAAATTCCGGGGCGAGCATCACCAAAATCCCGATGACAAACCACGTCGGCGTCCCAATCAAAATGCAGCGCAAAAACCGCACAAACCTATCCTTTTTAGTAAAAAGCGAAAAGAAATCTCCTTTTTTGACCGCCACATTTTCTTTGACCGTTTTGAAAATGCCGCTTTCGACCACCGAAATTCGCAGCACGAGCAAGGCAATCCCCAGTCCGCCGCCGATAAAAAAACAGGTGCGCCAATCAAAATTTTTCTCAATTATCCAAGCCAAAAGTGCGCCCGACAAACCGATGGTCGCAACGAGCATCGTGCCGTAGCCACGTTTATTTTTCGGCAAACTTTCGGCAACCAACGTGATACCCGCGCCCAATTCCCCCGCCAAACCGATGCCAGCGATGAACCGATAAATCGAATAATCGGTCGCGTTTTGGGCAAACCCATTCAAAATATTGGCCACTGAATACAGGCCGATGGAAAAATAAAGCACCGCAACCCGACCCTTTTTGTCGCCCAAAATCCCCCACAAAATGCCGCCGAGCAACATTCCGAACATCTGCCAATTGTTCAAAGTGATCCCCACGTCTGTCAGTTCTTGCCCCGAAAAACCAAGCGAAGTGAGGCTTTTCACCCGGACAAAACCAAAAAGCAGCAAGTCATAAATATCTACAAAATACCCGAGCGCGGCCACGATGACTGCGGCGTTGAAAATATTTTCGGATGGTTTTGGCGATGGGTTCATTTGGCTGGTTTCAAATTATTTTCAAAAAAACTGAGCAAATCGCCCATCGTGTCGCGCAGGTCTTTTCGGTTGATAATCAAGTCAATAAATCCAGATTCTTGCACATATTCTGCGGTTTGGAAACCTTCGGGCAAGTCTTTTTTGATGGTTTCTTTGATGACGCGCGGGCCGGCAAAACCGATGAGCGCGCCCGGTTCGGCCAAATTCAAGTCGCCGAGCATGGCAAAACTGGCGGTCACGCCGCCTGTCGTCGGGTCGGTGCAAAGTGAATAATATGGCAGTTTTGCTTTCGCCAAAAGGGTCAATTTGGCCGAAGTTTTTGCCATTTGCATCAATGAAAACGCACTTTCCATCATCCGGGCACCACCAGATTTCGAAATCAACAGAAAACCAGAACGGGTTTTGATGCTCAAATCAATGGCCAAAGAAATTTTTTCGCCCACCACCGAACCCATCGAACCGCCGATAAATTTGAAATCCATGCAGGCCACAACCAACGGAAAACCTTTGACTTTGCCCTCGGCCACGGCCATAGCATCATTCAAACCCGTTTTTTCGCGGGTATCCACGAGGCGTTGGTGGTACGGTTTGAGGTCGGTGAAATCGAGAAAATCCACCGAAATCAAGTCATCAAAATGGCGGGTGAAATTTTGTTCGTCGAAAAGCATATCAAAATACTCCGCCGAACCGATGCCCGTGTGAAAATCGCACTTGGGGCATTTGTAAAAATTATCGCGCAATTCTCTTGTCGTGCTGGTTTCTCGGCACTTTTTGCATTGATACCACAATCCTTCGGGCGTTTCCTTTTTGGATTGGGTCGCTGTAGTGATGCCTTCTTTCAGGCGTTTGAACCAACTCATGCGTACAATTTTTGTAAATGAAGAAGATTGATTTTTCGCTAAACTCCTGATGTTTCTGGGTGGGGCAAAGATAGAATTCTGAACGATAAACTATGAACGATAAACTTTGAACGGATAACTTCGCCCCGGATTTAGATAAAAATTGAATCAAAATGCGGCAACTTTTAAACCTGATGCACAAAGAATTTTTGCTCGAATTCCGGCAAGGATACGCCCTCGGCGGCATCGTTTTGTATGTTTTCAGTATGGTTTTCGTGGTTTATGTGGCGAGTATCCAAGTCAACCCACAGGTTTGGAACATCCTTTTTTGGCTGATTGTTTTGTTTGCCAGCATCAATGCCGTGGTCAAAAGTTTCGTACAGGAAAGCGGTTCGCGGCAACTTTATTATTACCAAATCGCCCACCCGACCGCTATCCTTTTTGCAAAAATAATTTACAACACCTTATTATTATTGGTTTTGACGACCCTCGCGGTCGTGGCATATTCGGTCGTTGCTGGGAATCCGGTGAAAGATTGGCCACTTTTTTCGCTCGTTTTGCTGCTCAGCAGCCTCGGTTTTGGCATCACCTTTACTTTTTTGTCGGCCATCGCAGCCAAAGCAAACAACAGTTCGACGCTCATGGCCATTCTCAGTTTTCCGGTGGTGCTGCCGATTTTGCTCACTTTGATGCGGCTTTCGCAAATCGCCCTGCGATTGATGCAGGATACATCTTTCAAAAAAGACATTTTCAATTTGCTGGCAATCGATGCGATTTTGCTCGCGGTGGCTTATTTGCTTTTTCCGATGGTTTGGAAAGATTGAAATTTAGTGATGAAAAACGTGTCATTTTGACTTTATTCAAAAAAACATTACGTCGTTTTTGCCTTTTTCAAATACCCCGCAAACCATCCCGGAAAAAACCGGTTCAAGTAAACCCCCAAAATTTCCTTCCCGCCAAAATACGCCTCGCGTTTCCCATTTTCGATGGCCCGCAAAATTTTCCGCGCCAAATCTGCCGGTTCAAGGCCGTGTTCCGTCGCGTCGTCCATCGTGCCCTGCGGTTTTCCGGCAGCCGTCAAAGCATTTTTTGAAATATTCGTGCGCACAAAACCGGGGCAAATCAGCGTGATTTTGACCGGCGCATCGCCCATTTCAGCCCGCAGCGTATCAAAAAAACCGTGCAGCGCGTGTTTCGAAGCGGCATAAGACGACCGCATCGGCGCACCAAATTTTCCCATCAAACTCGTCACCGTCACGATGTGCCCAAGTTGGTGCGTCAACATATTTGGCAAAACGGCGCGGGTCAAAGCCACCGTACCAAAATAATTGACCGCCATCATTTTTTTATCCACATCGAGCGAGGTGTCTTTCGCCAAACCGCGCTGCGAAATGCCACCATTGTTCACCAAAATATCCACTTTGCCCACCTGTTTCAATACTTTTTCGGCGATTTTTGGGATTTCGTCGTGGTTTTCGAGGTCGAGCGGCTGCACCAAAATCGATGCCGCGCCGACACAATTCGCCGCCACGCGGTTCAATTCCCGTTCGTTTCGAGCCGATAAAATCAGGTGCGCCCCGTTTTCCGCGAACGCAATCGCCAGTGCTTCTCCGATTCCAGACGACGCACCAGTTATCCAAACCCGTTTATTTTTGAAAAAATCTTTCATTTTTGATTGATAATTTTTGAAAAAACTCGCGCCAAAAGTAGTGTTCCCAAAAAACAAAAAAGGTGTTTTGCCGCTTCAGATTGGCAAAACACCTTTTGAATATTGAAAACCAAGTGATGCGGTGCTCAAAGTCACCGCCTCACTTTTTTAACGCAACTGCCACCGCAAACCCAACTGAATTTCAGGCACAAATTTCCCTTTCGTCAAATCTGAAAGGTTGTAATTTTTCAAAGATTTACTTTCAAAATAGGATGCATCGGCAGCGGTCAAATTTGAAAAATTTTGACTTTGCCAATTGGCTTTCGACTGTTTATTTTTGAAATTTTTCCGCATCAACAAATTGATTTCCAATTGTTTAGATGCTTTGAACCCAATTCCAGCCTGCCAAAAAACATCCCAATCCGCGATATTTTTTTTCAAAAAATCATTCATTTTGGCCACCGCGTCGGCACTTGGCACCACATTTTTCGATGTCCCGGCCAACACAAAATCCGTCCGCGAACCCACCGTCCGGCTCACCGAAACACCTGCAAAAACTGGCCATTTTTTGGCTGGAAAAAAGGCAATTTGAAACGGCAATTCCAAGCGATGCAACCCGCTGACCGGAATTATCAAATCAAAAGAAGCCGAATCCAAATCCAAATTACCAGGCGTTGCGCTGTTCAAAAAATATTTCAATGTGTCGCCCGTCAAATCCAAATACTGATTTCCATCAATTTTTGTTGAAACCGCCAGCCCATCTGAAAACTGATATTTCAAATATTGGTACTGCAAACCTGTGCGGATTTCCCATTTTTTGCCCAGTTTTTTGTTCACCGAAAACCCCGCCGCCACGCCGTTTGGTTTTGGGAAATTGGAAAAAATCGCTCCCGCCGTCAACCCAAAATGCCAATCTGTTTTTGTGCTTAATTTTTTGGTCATCGGCTCGAAAGCCAATTTTTCGGGCGACGGCGGGGCAGTTTCTTTTTTCAAAAAATGGGTTTCGGTGGGCAAAAACGGCAGCGCGGCCAATTTTGGATTTTTCAAATTTTCAAAATTTGGCGAATTCTCAACGGCAGGCAAACCTTCACTTTTTAATTCAACGGGTGTCATTCCGTAGGAATCTGCCCGGTTTCCGCCTTCTAAAATTAAAAATTGAGTATCAATTTTGGGCAGATTCCTACGGAATGACACTGCGGAGATTGAAAAACTATCTCCATTTTTAGAAAATTGGGCAGATGGCGGAATTTGTGGCGATCTTGGTTTTTCAAAAGTCGACAATTTTCCAGCCGCCGGAATCGCAGTTAATTTTTCCAATTTTTCATTTTTTGAAAAATCTTCGCCCGGCAGATTTTCCGAACGAACCGCCACCGGCACTTCCAATTTTTCAGTTTTCGGCGCAGCAGGTTGCTGGTTTTTCATCATCAAAAATGAAAAACCCGCCACGAAAATCGCAGCCCCGGCCGTCCAAAACCAGAACGCCGCCGGGCGGACGCGCTTTTCTTCGGGCATTTCGCGGTCAAGCAAACCACGCATTTCTTGCCAACCTCGGTCAGTCAAGTTTTTGAGATTTTTATTTTCCGGTTCCATATTTTTCAATTTGAAAAAATTCTTCTTTTTCCAATTCCGCGCGCAACCGGGCGCGGGCTGTCGACAAATGCCATTTGGAAGTGCCTTCGGACATGCCCAATTCTTCGGCGATTTCGGCGTGCGAAAAACCTTCGATGGCGTACAATTTGAAAACTTGTTGCGACATCGGCGGCAATTTTCCGACCGCTGTCAAAATGTCGGCTTCGAAAAGTCCCGTTTCTCCATTTTGCGAAATCGCCTCATCTTGTTCTTCAAAAACTAAAAAATGCAAATATTTTGCATGGCTTTTAAAATAATCGGCAACACTGTGATAAACCAAACGCCGCACCCAACCTTCCAAACTCCCGCGAAAACCAAACGTGTGTATCTTTTTAAAAACCCGCAAAAAACCATTGTTGACAATTTCCATCGCCCGGTCTTCGTCGTGGGTGTACCGCAAACACATCCGCAACATTGTCGGAAAAAAACGCCGATAAAACTCCTCCTGCCCCCGACGGTCGTTGCGGACGCAGGCTTCGACAAGTTCCTGTTCGGTGTATTTTTTCTTTCCCAAAAGCATAATTCACTAATAACTACGAGCTGCAACTAATTATGGTCAGAATCAGAATTTGCAAAATTTTAGAATTTTATGAATCAATCAAATTGTCAGGTCAAACGCATTAAAATTTCAAAAACCCGTAGGGTTGGCATTTAGGTAGAAAATCGAAGTGCGTTTTATTAAAAATGCCGTAGGCATGGCATTTTGGCAGCAACATTCACGGATAAAATGCCATGCCTACGGCATT
>JANNMS010000040.1:0-4323 GCA_031398055.1 Saprospirales bacterium
ATGCCGTAGGCATGGCATTTTGGCAGCAACATTCACGGATAAAATGCCATGCCTACGGCATTTCCCTGCTTGATTAACCTTGTTTTCTACTAAAATGCCAACCCTACGGGTTTTTGAAATTTTAATGCGTTTGACCTGTTGCCCAGTCTGCTATTTTGAAAGCACGATTTTTCCTGCATAAACACGTTCTTTTGAATTTTCAGCCATGAGATAAAAGACACCATTTGGAAGTTCGGAAATATCAAACGCTCCATTAAAAGCATTCAAATCAAACCGTTTTACCTCTACTCCGCTTTGAGTAAAGACTGATAGGCTTTCAAATTTTTTAAGGCTTTCGTTATTTTCAGTCCTAAATTTATTTGTCGTTGGATTGGGGTAGAAATTGCAATTTATCCCAAATTTTCCTTCAACTGTTTTGTTGATTAAACTTGGGGTGAATTCCCAAAAATCAGAAAGATAATTTCCTGTGGAGGTTGACGAACCCAGTCCAACATATGCTTTTAGATTTGACACCGAAGCAATTGAATAACCTCTTGCAGTAGCCGGCATGCTTGTTTCCTGCGTCCAAGTGTCATTTTGTGGATTATATCGGAAAAAAAGCATTGAAGAAGCATTTCCTCCAACCCCCACACACCCCAGGGCAGACGCATTAAACTTCGTAAGACCTTATTTTAAAAAAATACATTTGCGAAATTTTATTGCAGATGTCAAACAAGAATCAAAATCAGGTTAGTTTACTCAAAAGATTTGAATCGGTCAGAGATGTTCGGATTACTCGGCATCAACTTTATCCACTCGCTGAGATATTGTTTTTAACGGTTAATGCGGTGATAAGTGGTTATTCGGAGTGGGAAGAAATTGTCGATTTTGGCGAAGAAAAACTGAATTGGCTTCGGGTTTATTTACCCTATGAAAACGGGATTCCATCTCACGATACCATCAACCGGGTAATTGGATTAATAAATTATCGAGATTTTGAAATATTTTTCATTAGTTGGATAGAAGGCATGGCCCTGTCCCTTGGGGGCAAGGTGATCAATATTGACGGCAAAAAATTGCGCGGCAGTGTGGATAAAGGCTTGCAACAAAAGCCGCGCAGAGCGGGCGGAAAATCGGCGATCCATTTGGTGGAAGTTTGGTGTTCAGCGTTGAATTTATGCTTGGGTCAATATAAAACAGAAGATAAATCCAATGAAATCACAGCAATCCCTGCATTGATAGACTTATTGGAAATCAGCGGCAGCACCGTGACAATTGATGCGATGGGCTGCCAAAAAACGATTGCCAGCAAAATCATCGACAAGGAAGCGGATTATATTTTAGGTTTGAAAGGCAATCAGGAGGCGATTCATCAGGCAGTCAAGGCACTTTTTGAAGAAAAGAAACATCATGCCGAAATTAGTGAAGAAGAGACCCTCAATCACGGGCGTTATGAAATTAGGCAATGCCGAATATTGTCAGCCCGTTTTCTGGAAGAATCCATGCGAGCGGACTGGAAAGGGCTGAATATGCTGATTGAAATAGAGAGCGAACGGTTAATATTGGCCACAGAGCACTACGCCATCGAATACCGTTATTATTTGGGCAGTAAAACTCAATCAGCCGAAGACTATAACCAATGCGAATAATGGGTTAAAAAAGCCTTTTCATTTGAAGTGACGAATAAAACAGATTTGCCTATTTTTGCACCATAAACTAACAGAAATTGTTTTTCAAAAAATGACAATTCAATTAAATATCACCAATCCGCAGGATGCCGAACTGATTTTAAGTTTGGTTCGCCGCTTGAATATTCAATTTGTCCAATCTGGGAATTTTTCAAAAAAGAAATTGTCAGAACCAAAAATCCATCACCCGGAAAAAGAGACCGACCATCCCCGTCTGGACATGGCTGCTGCGGCCGTCCTGCTTGCCGATGAATATTTACATAATGAAGAACTTAGCGCTTTTACGGTTTTAGATTCCGAAGATTTTTATGAATATGAACAGGTGTGAAATCTGGTTGGTCAACCTTGACCCAACTTTGGGCGCGGAAATCCGCAAAACTCGCCCTGCAATAATTGTCAGTGATGATTCGATTGGTTTATTATCGTTGCGAATCATAGTTCCAGTAACCGATTGGAAACCGCAATTTGGAGCAGCACCCTGGATGGTAAAAATCGAACCAAACGGCACAAATAATTTATCAAAAACATCGTCTGCCGACTGTTTTCAAATGCGGTCTGTTTCACAAATCAGGTTTGTGAGAAAAATCGGGGTGGTTTCTGCTGCAAAAATGGCCGAGATTGAACTTTCGATGAAAGCAGTGTTGAGCCTATAATTCTATGCAATTCATTTCCTACGTCCTCACCCGCACCTTCGTCCAACTTTTCGGCCTGCTCCCATTTTCAGCCATTTACCGCGTTGCCGACTTCGCAGGTTGGCTGTTTTTCAAATTTGGCTACCGCGAAAAAGTGGTTTACGGCAACCTGCGCCGCTGTTTTCCCGAAAAATCGGAAACAGAAATCCGCGAAATCGCCCGGAAATCTTACCAAAACCTCGCCGACATCACCCTCGAATCCATCAAAGGTTCGACCACACCGCTCGCCGAACTCGACCGTCGGTACAAATACAAAAACCCGGAAATCGTCAACCGCCACCTCGCCGCCGGGCGTTCGGTGATGCTCACGGGCGGGCATTTTGCCAACTGGGAATGGGCCGTTCTGACCGCCGCCCAAAATTTCAAAGGCAATGTCATCGGCGTGTATAAATCGCTGACCAACAAGTATTTGGACAAATATTTTTACAAAACCAGAGCGCGCGGCGTGAACATGACTTTGAAAAATATGAAGGAAACTTTCGGCGCGGTCGAGCAGTACAAAAACGACCCGACCGTGTTCATTTTGGTGTCCGACCAATCGCCGAGCAACCGAAAAACATCGCAATGGGTCCGTTTTTTCAACACCGAAACGGCTTGCTTGCCGGGCGTGGACATCATTCCGAGGGAAAATAATATGCCCGTCGTTTTTTTCCATGTCGAACGGACGGCGCGCGGTTTTTATGAAATGTCATTTTCCGAAATCGAAAACGAACCGGCCAAAACGGCTGCCGGCGAAATCAATCAAAAATTGGCGACCAAATTGGAAGAAAAAATCAGAGAAAATCCGTCGCCCTGGCTTTGGAGCCACCGCCGCTGGAAAATGGAAAAGCAGGAAAATTAGGTTTTAAAAATGAAAAACGCCCAGCAAGTTGAAGCACAACTGCCGGGCGTTTTTCATTTTTCAATCAACCTAAACCGTTAAAAATCAATTGGTTCGTACTGCGCTACGATATTTACGCAACACTTCTGGCCAATTTACAATGTTCCAAAAAGCGGTGATGTAATCGGGTCGCCGATTTTGATAATTCAAATAATAGGCATGTTCCCAAACATCGAGACCGAGAATCGGCTGGCCTTTTTTCTCGGCGATGTCCATCAACGGATTGTCTTGATTTGGGGAACTGGTGATGAAAAGATTGTCGTCGCCGTCCACACAAAGCCATGCCCAACCGGAACCAAAACGAGTGGTCGCAGCCTGCCCGAACTGCTTTTTCATCTCGTCGAACGAGCCGAAATTTTTGGTGATTTTGGAAGCCAAATCTCCCTCCGGTTCACCGCCGCCCGTCGGGGAAAGGATTTCCCAAAACATGGAATGGTTCCAGTGGCCGCCGCCGTTGTTGCGCACCGCAGGCGGAAAAGCGGAGATGTTAGCCAAGATTTCTTCCAATTTTTTGTTCTCGTTGTCGGTACCAGCGAGGGCTGCGTTGAGATTGTTGACGTAGGCCGCGTGGTGTTTTCCGTGGTGGATTTCCATCGTCCGGGCATCGATATGGGGTTCGAGGGCGGCGGGTTCGTAGGGTAAATTTGGTAGCGTAAAAGCCATAATTTTTAATTTTATAGTTTGAAAATCAATTGGTTGCGTGAATTTTTCAAATATTGAAACGGAGGCGAAGGTAAGTTGTTCGAAGAGGAATTTAATTTTTCGAAAAAATACCTCCCCCCGCGATGCAAATAATTTTAGAAAAAAACTGCTCTTGCCCATTTTTTGGGCAAACCTGTTTTCTTGATTGGTCTATTCTTTTTTGCCTCGGCTTGGGCTGCCGCCTGATTTTTAAAACCTGCCCAAAAATCCCCCCGAAGTTTCGGTCCGGGGGGATTTTTTTACAGGTCAAACGCATTAAAATCCATTCCCGAAGGGAATCTATGTTTATAGAAATTGAAATGGACATGCACGAGAAATCCCGAAGGGATTTTATGTAAAAACTCGCGCCTGAAAACATAAAATCCCTTCGGGATTTGAGGAA
>JANNMS010000149.1:0-18518 GCA_031398055.1 Saprospirales bacterium
GAAAATTCAATTGAGGTGCGTAGCACCGGAATATTTCGGGGCTACGCACCTCTGGGAAAATCTTATTCCGATGGTTACAAATATTTAGCGGCTCTGCCGCATTTTCCAAACACCCGAAAAATTCATTTTGACTACTTAAAAGTGTACTCGCCGGGCACCACATTTGTAAAAATACCGGTCGTGTTGATGATAAAAGTGGTCGGCCCGGTCGAGCGGTGATATTTCAACGGAGCCGTTCCGCCTGCGCCGACGAGGTGACTTTGTGTTTTCCGAGGGCAGTTTGGACACTGGAAAGGCTGACGATTTGGACTTGCGCCGGCTCGAAAATAGGTGCCGAACCTGCAATTGTGCAGCCCTTGGTGTCGGTCGCAGTGACCGAATACGCTCCGGCGGTCAGGTTTGAAATGGTTGCGGTGGTGGCTCCGGTATTCCAGAGATAGGTTTTTGTCCCGACTCCTCCGAGTGCTTTTGCGGTGGCCGAGCCGTCGGTCAGACCAAAACAGGTGATGTCTTTTTTGGTAAAACTCAAAGTCAAAGCAGGCGATTGGATAACGGTAAAAAGAGAACTGGCCGTGCAGCCGTGCACATCCGAGAAGGTCAAAATGTAAACGCCGGGCGCGAGGTTGTTTTGGTCTTCGTCGATGATTCCGTCGTTCCACAAACCATTCGGTCGCGTTGTCCCAGAGCAAGTGGTCAGTGTGCGCCGATGATAAAATCTGAACTTGCATCGGGGGCAACAATGACTGTGGCAGTGGTGGTGGTGGTGGCGACAAATTGAAACCAAAGTGTGTTTTGAATATTGCCCAATACACAATCGTTGGCTTCTTCTTCATCCGTGCAATCTGCAAGACTAAAAGCAGTCGGCGAACAAACCGTAAAACTGAAATCTTTGAACGGGTAGAAATCCTTTGCTGCAAACCCTTCTTTTTTGGCATAGTTGAGCAACGTTTTGAAAGTACGTACGCGTTGGGTTTCAGCCCTCGTTTGGTGAGGTAGCATCGGATTTGGTGAGAAATTGCGAGTTGATGTCCGAAAAGAAAAAATCTTTACCTTCGCGAAAACTCCTCAAATAATTTCTGGTCGAGAAAAAACCCTTCGGCAAAACCCAAACGACATCCATTTTTAGTTTCAAAAAATCATGTATTTACTCGGTTTTGACATCGGCAGTTCTTCCGTAAAAGTTTCGCTCGTCGACGCGCGAAATTCGATGGTTCGTGAGCGAAGTCGAACGACAACCATCGCCACCGAAATTTCCCCAAAAAAGGAAATGGAAATCATCGCCCCACAAATCGGCTGGGCAGAACAACTCCCCGAAATGTGGTGGACGCACTGCTGCCTCGCCACCAAAAAACTCCTCCGAAAATCGAAAATCGAAAAATCGGCCATCGCCGCCATCGGAATTTCTTACCAAATGCATGGTTTGGTGGCGGTGGATTCCGACGGAAAAGTGGTGCGACCATCCATAATTTGGTGCGATTCGCGGGCGGTGGAAATCGGAAACGAGGCGTTTCAAAATTTGGGGGAAAAATTTTGCCTCGAACATTTTCTTAACTCGCCCGGCAATTTCACGGCCTCGAAATTGAAATGGGTAAAAGAAAACGAGCCCGAAGTTTTTTCAAAAATCAAAAAAATCATGCTGCCCGGCGACTTCATCGCTTTTCGGATGACGGGCGAAATGACGACTACTATTTCTGGACTTTCGGAAGGCATTTTGTGGGATTTTAAAGAAAATCGGCCTGCCCAAAATTTGCTGAAACATTTCGATTTGTCTGAAAATCTGCTCCCGGAAATCGTCCCAACTTTTGGGCAGCATGGAAAACTGACAAAATCTGCCGCCGCCGAACTCGGCCTGCCCGCCGGAATTCCAATAACTTATCGGGCAGGCGACCAACCAAACAACGCACTTTCGTTAAATGTGATTCATCCCGGCGAGGTGGCCGCGACCGGCGGCACGTCCGGCGTGGTTTATGGCGTGGTGGACAAGTTGGTTTTTGACAAAAAAAATCGGATCAACAGTTTCGCGCACGTCAACCACTCGTTTGAAAAACCTCGGATTGGCGTTTTGCTTTGCATCAACGGCGCGGGAATTCAGTACAGTTGGGTGCGGCGGCAATTTGCGGGCGACCGCGTTTCGTATTTTGAAATGGAAAAATTGGCCGCTGAAATCCCACCGGGCAGCGATGGCCTGCGAATTTTGCCTTTTGGAAATGGCGCGGAACGGTTGTTTTCCAACCAAAACTTGGGTGCGCAAATTTCAAATCTCCATTTTAACCGCCACGGAAAATCGCATTTTTACCGCGCAGCCCTCGAAGGCGTGGCGTTTTCCTTTGTTTTTGGGATGAAAGTTTTGCAAGAATTGGGTTTGAATGTTTCAGTTTTGCGGGTCGGCAACGACAACCTTTTTCAATCGGCCATTTTTTCTTCGACCATTTCAAATTTGCTCGGCTGCCGGATCGAACTTTTGAAAACAACTGGCGCGACCGGCGCGGCGATTGCTTCCGGGGTTGGAATTGGACATTTTTCGGAGGTCGGCGATGGTTTGGGAAATCTGGAAAATGCGGGAGTTTTTGAACCTTCGGAAAAAGGAAATGGGCAATTCTTGGAAATTTATGAAGATTGGGCGGCGCGTTTGGAAAAGGCAAAAAATATTTGAATCAGAATTTACAGGATTTTAAAATTTTCAAAATTCTAAAATTCTGTAAATTCTGTAAATTCTGTAAATTCTAAAATTCAATAAATTCTGATTCAGACAATTATTTAAATTAGAATTTTAAAATTCTAAAATTCTGCAAATCCTGATTCAGACAATTTTTTAAATAATGGCAAAAACATCAAAATCAAATCAATTGAACCCAATAAAAACCACCATCGGCAACACCGAATTTTTCAAAAACATCGGTGAAATAAAATACGAAGGACGCGACTCGGACAACCCGCTCGCCTTTCGTTTTTACGATGAAAATCAAATCGTCGCTGGAAAAACGATGCGCGAACACCTCCGTTTTGCGGTCAGTTATTGGCACACGTTCTGCGGGACGGGCGGCGATCCGTTCGGTGCGCCGACCAAAAATTTCCCGTGGCTCGCTGCCGCCGACCCCATTCAGCAGGCGAAAGACAAAATGGACGCGGCCTTCGAATTTATCACGAAAATGGGCATCCCGTTTTATTGTTTTCACGATTTTGATGTCGTGGCGGAAGGCACAACTTTGGCAGAAAGCGAACGCCGTTTGCAAAAAATGACCCATTATGCAAAAGAAAAACAGGCGGCAAGTGGCGTAAAATTGTTGTGGGGCACTGCAAATTTGTTTTCAAATCCAAGATATATGAACGGCGCGGCCACCAATCCCGATTTTGAAGTCGTTGCTTTTGCCGGGGCGCAGGTCAAAAACGCCCTCGATGCGACCATCGAATTGGGCGGCGCGGGCTACGTTTTTTGGGGCGGCCGCGAGGGTTATCTCTCGCTTTTGAATACTGACATGAAAAAAGAACTCGATCATTTGGCGCGTTTTCTGGGCATGGCGCGCGATTATGCAAGGAAAAATGGCTTCAAAGGCTCGTTTTACATCGAACCAAAACCGATGGAACCGTCCAAACATCAATACGATTTTGATGCTGCGACCTGCATCGGTTTTTTGCGGGAATACGATTTGGCGGATGATTTTAAATTAAATATCGAGGTGAACCACGCGACTTTGGCTTTGCATACTTTTCAACACGAGTTGCAGGTGGCGGGGAACGCTGGGATGCTTGGTTCGATGGACGCGAATCGCGGCGATTATCAAAATGGCTGGGACACCGACCAATTTCCGAACAACGTCGGCGAACTGACCGAGGCCATGCTCGTTTTCCTCGAAGTCGGCGGATTGCAGGGCGGCGGCATCAATTTTGATGCGAAAACGCGCCGAAATTCGACCGATTTGGAAGATATTTTTTACGCGCACATCGGTGGGATGGATTGTTTTGCACGTGCTTTGCTGGCGGCTCAGGCCATTTTGGACGATGGAAATTATCGAAAATTGAGGGAGGAACGTTATTCATCTTTCAAAACAAAAGATGGAAAGGCTTTTGAAAAAGGCAAATTATCACTCGGCGACCTTTCAAAAATTGCCCACAAAATCGGGGAGCCAACACAACGGAGCGGCAAACAAGAACTTTTTGAAAATATCGTCAACCGGTTTATTTAAAAACTATGAACTATGAACTATGAACTATGAACCATAAACTTCATGGAGGTTCATAGTTCATAGTTCATAGTTCATAGTTCATAGTTCATAGTTCATAGTTCACTTAAATCTTATTTTTAAACAATCCCCCAAAACTTTCCAAGCGTTTTTTCCGCTTTTCGGCTTCGGTCGCGTCGTTTTCGACAACCGTTCGAACGGCGGGCGGCACTGGTTTTACTTTTGGAATTGGGTGGGCGATGTCTTTAAATTTCTGATTGCCATAATGTTTTGGCTTCGGTTCCGACGACCGGCCACCGGATTGCAAAGTCAATTTTTGGCTTTTCGGCTGCCGATGTTCGCTCCGAGTTTCATCCAAACTATTCAACAACGGTTGATTCCGGGCAGGCCGGTTTTGATTTTGCGGAGGCCGCTGCTCGCGCCGGTTTTCACTTCGATTTTCACCAAAATCATTTACCTGCGACAAATTTTGGGCGGGCCGATTTTGGTTTTGCACCGGCCGATTTTCGCTCCGGTTTTCACTCGAATTTCTGGCCTGTGGCAAATTTTGGGCAGGCCGATTTTGGTTTGGCTGTGGTCGCTGCTCGCCCTGGTTTTCACCAAAATTGTTTGCCTGCTGCGAATTTTGAGCAGGTTTTTGATGCCCATAATCGCGCGGCGGCTTTTGTTTTGGCGGCAATTGTTTTTTGCTAACTGGTTGACTGCGACCGACTTGGGTAGGTCTGGTCAAAATTTCCGGCGTCGGAATGGCAAACGGATGGTCTTCGACGACAGGCACTTTTTGACCAATCAATTTTTGGATGTCGCGCAAAAATTCGCCTTCCGAATCATCGCAAAACGAAAGCGCGATGCCACTCGCCCCGGCGCGTCCGGTTCGCCCGATTCGGTGGACGTAGGTTTCTGAAATGTTTGGAATTTCAAAATTAATCACGTGCGTCAAGTCGTCAACATCAATTCCGCGCGCGGCGATATCGGTGGCGACGAGCACCCGGATTTTGTGGTCTTTGAAACCGTTCAATGCATTTTGCCGGGCGTTTTGGGCTTTATTTCCGTGAATCGCATCGGCGGTAATGCCCACCCTTTTCAAATCTTTTGCCACGCGGTCGGCACCATGTTTTGTCCGAGTGAAAACGAGCGCGCGCGCAATCGTTTTGTCTTCCAAAATGTGGTTGAGCAGGGCGCGTTTGTCATTTTTATCCACAAAAAAGACGTGCTGTTCCACTTTTTCGGCGGTCGTGGAATTGGGCGTGACCGAAACTTCGAGCGGGTCAATGAGCATGGAACTGGCCAGATTCATGATTTCGGGCGGCATCGTGGCCGAGAAAAACAGGGTTTGCCGCTTTTTTGGAATCATCGCCACGACTTTTTTCACGTCGTGGATAAATCCCATGTCCAACATCCGGTCGGCCTCGTCGAGGACAAAAAACCGGATTTCTGAAATGGAAAGCAATTTTTGGTTTATCAAATCCAAAAGCCGTCCCGGCGTGGCGACCAAAATATCAACGCCCCGGCGAAGTGCTTCGACTTGCGGATATTGACCGACGCCGCCAAAAATAACGAGGTGGCGCAGCCCCAAAAATTTGCCATACGTTTCCAAACTTTCGTCAATTTGGATGGCCAATTCGCGGGTCGGCGTGAGGATCAAAGTTTTGACGCCACGCGGCCAATCGTTCTTAACTTTCTGAGCGTGAAGGAGTTGCAAAATGGGAAGTGAAAAAGCGGCGGTTTTTCCGGTGCCAGTTTGAGCGCAGCCCAACAAATCGCGGCCTTGCAAAACAATCGGGATGGCTTGCTGCTGAATCGGGGTTGGGGTTTCGTAACCTTCGTTTTTGAGTGCGCGAAGGATAGGTTCGATGAGTTCGAGTTCTGAAAAATTCATTATAAAAATATCGGTAATTGGTCGCTTGCTTTAAATTTTTGGCGACCGAGCGACGGCAGACGATGGAAAATAGTTATTTGTTATTTGTTATTGGTTGCGAGATTCACAAATAACCAATAAACTAATCACCAATAACTATTCAATTCGAGCGGTTTTGATTTTACTTTTTTTAGGAGAAGTTAGAAAAAGGTGTCCTGCCGCTTCGTCTGGCATGTCTTGTGAAAAAATATTGCGTCTGAAACGCGGAACAAAGGTGCAAGGTTGCGGCGATATTTTGTGAAATACTTTGAATGGGTGGGTTTTGTACTTTTACTGGGGGGATTGGAACACGGATGACACGGATTGGAACGGATTTTCACAGATTTTTTAAAATATTACAAGCAAAAAAATCCGCGAAAATCCGTTCCAATCCGTGTCATCCGTGTTCCAATCCCCCCAGCAAACTTCACTAAAATTTGAATTGAAATTGATGAAAAACGTCCTGTTCTTACTCTTTCTCGCCGCTTTTTTTGCTCCGTCCTGCAAAAAATCTGCCCCAAAAACTACCGCCGCACCGGAAATTTCCTTTTCCGAAATGCTCCAAAATTACCACGAGGAGCGGCTGAAATTATTTCCAATCGAGGCCACTTTCGCTGGCGACGCACGGTACAACGATTTGTTGCCGAACAATTTGACCGCCGCTTTTCGAAACGAGGTGCAAAGTTTTTTTACAAAAAACAAAAACCTGCTCGCCAAAATTGACCGCTCGAAACTGAACGACGAGGAAAAAATCAGTTTCGATATTTTGAATTGGGAATGCGACGTGAACCTCGAAGGCCTGAAATTTCCAACGTATTTGATGCCGATAAATCAGTTCGATTGCCTGCATTTGCAGATGGGTCAGTGGGCTGGCGGCACGGCAGCGCAACCTTTCAAAACGGTAAAAGACTACGAAAACTGGCTGAAACGGGTGGATTTGTTCATCGTGTGGTGCGATTCAGCGATGACCAACATGAAATTGGGGATGGCAGCGGGCATCGTTTTGCCAAAAAGTTTGGCGGTAAAAACGGTGCCGCAGTTCGCAGATTTGGCGACGGGGAAAGTGGAAAACCACCTTTATTTTTCCCCGGTGAAAAATTTTCCAGTCGATTTTTCAACCGAAGAAAAGGCAAAGTTGACGGCAGATTTCAAAAAAATGATTGCCGAAAAACTAATGCCGACCTTCGGAAAAATGGCCGATTTTTTGAAAAACGAATACTTGCCCGTCTGCCGCACGACTTCCGGGATTTCGGAAACGCCGCTCGGAAAAGATTACTACGCTTTCCGCGCCAAACTTTTCACGACGACAACGACGCCGCCCGACGAGATTTTTAATTTGGGAGAAAAAGAGGTCGCGCGTATTTTTTCAGAAATGGAAAAAGTAAAAATGGAGGTCGGTTTTCGAGGCGGTTTGAAGTCATTTTTTGACCACGTCCGCGAGCGGAAAGAATTGATGCCGTTCAAAAAACCGGAGGAAGTGATTGCCAATTTTAACGCGATTCACGAACGGATGAAGCCGAATTTGGTCAAATTATTTGACAAAACCCCAAAAACGCCGTTCGAGGTGCGCCGGACGGAGGCATTTCGGGAGGCGTCGGCGTCGGCAGAATACATGCAAGGTTCGGTGGACGGGACGCGACCGGGCATTTTTTACACCCCGATTCCCGACGTGCGTCAATATAATATGTACTCGGACGAGGACTTGTTTTTGCACGAAGCGATTCCGGGGCATCATTATCAAATCAGTTTGCAACAAGAAAATACCGCGCTTCCAGCCTTCCGCCGGACGCTTTGGTACAGTGCTTACGGCGAAGGTTGGGCACTTTACACCGAATCTTTGGGCAAGGAATTGGGGCTTTACACCGACCCGTACCAATATTTTGGGATGTTGAGTGCCGAAATGCACCGGGCGATTCGGCTGGTTGTGGATGTTGGTTTGCACCAAAAAGGCTGGTCGCGGGAGCAGGCAATCCAATATTCGCTCGACCACGAGGCCGAATCGGAGGCGAGCATCATTTCTGAAATTGAAAGGTACATGGCCAACCCGGGGCAGGCACTTTCGTACAAAATCGGGCAATTGAAAATCCGGGAACTGCGCGAAAAATCGGCGGTGGCGATGGGCGAGAAATTTGACATCCGGCAGTTTCACAACCAAGTTTTGGAGTCGGGGTGCGTGCCTTTGAAGGTTTTGGAGGAAAAAATTTTGGGACGCAGATGACACAGATTTTCAACCACAGATTTACACAGATTTTTTCAAAATAAAAGAACTGTGTAAATCTGTGGTTGAAAATCTGTGTCATCTGCGTCCCATCAATTATTGAATTGCAAACCTTTTCACCACCGATTTGCCATCCGCCCGAACAAACCGAGCGGCGTACAAACCTGCTGGCAAATGATTTTTTGAAATATCCATTCTGAAAACATCCTGCCCACCGACCTCGAATTTTTCCAAAAATTTCCCGGCAGGGTCAAAAATTTGGACGGCGAGCGGCTGGTCGTTTTTATTTTCAAAAAAGACTTCTCCAAAAATGGATGGGTTTGGGAAAATTTTGAGGCCGCCGAAGGCTTCGGGGCTGCCAGTTGCAATCAAAACATCTACAAATTGGGTCAATTTGGTGGTGCAGCCAAATTCGTTGGTCACGATAACCGTGTAATCCCCGGGGGCGCCCAGATTTTCAATGTCTTCGTTGGTCGAAGTAAAACCGTTTGGCCCAGTCCAAAAATAGGTGTTTGTGCCGGGCGCAGTGATTGAAATACTGCCACTCGGAAAATCCTCGACGGGGGTCACTTTGTCCACAGTTACAGTCGGATTTGCCACGGTTTGGATTGAAAACGAGCATTTCGCTGAATTCCCGTTCGCATCCGTTGCCAAAAATTCAATCAAAGTATTTCCCAACGGAAAATTCGAGCCGCTCGCCGGACCTGCAGTTTGTTTCACTGCATCGGCTGGCAAATTGCAGTTGTCCGTCGCGGTGGCCGCCGGGAAATTGACGGCTCCTTCTCCACATTTCACCACATTTTGCGGGCAAACGATGGTCGGTGCGACGGCATCCGTCGCGGCCAAAGTACCGGTCGCAGATTTCGTGCAGCCGTTCGCGTCGGTCACGACCACTGAAAAAATACCCGCGCCGAGACCCGTTGCGGTGGCGGTCGTTTGGCCATTTGACCAAAGAAAATTATAGCCGGACGTGCCGCCGCCGGGTTGGACGGTCGCCGCGCCGGATTTGTCTTCTGCACAAATAATTTGTTGAACGTCAACGATTTGCGCGGTCAAAGCCGTCGGTTGGCCGACCGAAACGGAAGCGGTCGTGGCGCATCCCGCGTTGTCCGTCGCTGTGGCTGTGTAATTTCCAGCAATCAAATTGATGGCCGTCGCGCCCGTTTGTCCGTTCGACCAGACATATATATATGGACTCGTGCCGCCCGCGACGGAAATAGATGCCGTGCCGTTGTTCCCGCCAAAACACGAGACGGGCTGGGCGGAAATTGTTGTCGTCAAAACACAGTTGAAAGCATTGACCGTGGCCGATTGCGTGCTTTGACAGCCGTGCGCGTCCGTCACCGAAATCGTGTAAATTCCGGGTGCGAGGTTGGTCAAATTGGCCGTCGTGCTGCCGTTCGACCACAAAAAAGTGTAGGGCGAAGTGCCGCCCGTCGGACTGGCGGAGGCCGTTCCGTTGTTTGCTCCGACGGCCGTTTCGCCCGTCGCGGTGGCATTTGCTGCCAAAATTGTTGGTTGTGAAATGGAAACCGAGCCAGTTGCCGAGCAATTGTTGGCGTCCGTCACCTGCACTGTGTAATTTCCGGGAGCGAGATTTGAGACAATCGCGGTCGTGCCGACGGTCGTGCCGCTGCTGTTTTTCCAAAGAATTTGGGCGGGTTGGTTCGCGCCGGTCATCGAAACGGTGGCCGTTCCGTTGTTTTCTCCAAAACAATTTACGTTGGTGGAAGCCGTCGAAATGGCCAACGCGCAGTTGAAACTGTTCACCGTGACGGTTTGGATGGCGGTGCAGCCGTTGCCGTCGGTCGTCGTGACGGAATATCCGCCGGGCGCGAGATTGGTGATGGTTTGGGTGGTCGCGCCGTTGCTCCACAAATATGTAAAACCGGGTGTCCCGCCCGTCGGATTGGCGGTCGCGGTGCCGTTGTTGGCTCCGGCGGCGGTTTCTGCGGTGGCTGATGCGTTGACAATCAATTGATTGGGTTGACTGACGGTGGCGGTGGCTGTTTTTGTGCAGCCTTCGGAATCGGTGGCCGTCACGGTGTAATTGCCTGCCGGCAAATTGGAAATGCTCGCCCCGGTGCCGCCGTTCGACCATGAAAAATTGAAATTCCCGACCCCGCCCGAGGCAGTCGCGGAAGCCAAACCATTTGTCCCCCCAAAACATGAAACACTTTGCGAAGTGGCCACGACCGCCACGGCTGGCGATTGATTTACAACCGTGCTCGCAGTGGAAGTGCAGCCGTTTGAAGTGTTGGTTACCAACAAGTTATACGTTCCCGGCGCATTGACATTTGGGTTCAAAGTCGTGCCGCCGGAGACGATATTTCCATTTGTAGTCGTCCAGAGATAGGAAAAATTCGCGCCCGACGACGAGCCGTTTGCATTCAAAGTCAAAGTCGTTTGGCTGCAATTCAAATTGCCCGGCGTGGCGATGGCTGCGGTTGGCAAGGCCACATTTTGGTCAACAATTGCGGTCGCGGTGGACGTGCAGCCGTTCGTTCCGGTGGTAGTCAAAACATAATTTCCGGCAATGGAAACTGTTGGATTTGATAAATTTGAGGTAAACCCATTTGGCCCCGTCCACGAAAAAGTTGAGCCGGGTGCGGTTGAATTTCCCGAAAGGGTGATGCTGGTCGTCGTGCAGGTCAACGTACCGCCGCTGGCCGTCGCGCCCGGCGGGGCGATATCTTGATTGACCGTCGCGGTGGCGGTTGCGGTGCATCCGTTGGCCGGGTTGGTCACGGTGACGATGTAATTTCCGGGTTGCGAAATGCTCGGACAAGGAATGCTTGAAGTAAAACCATTTGGCCCCGACCAAGCAAAAACAGCATTTGGCGTCGTCGAAATGCCACAAATCTGCGCGTTGGTTGTTGTGCAGGTCAAAGTCGCGACCGTTGCCGAGGCATTTGGCGCAGCCGTGTTGCTCGAAACGATGGCGGTTGCGGTGGACGTGCAGCCATTTGCCGGGTTGCCGATGACGACGGTGTAATTTCCTGCAACGCTGACCGTCGGATTTTGCTGGGTCGAAGTGTAGCCGTTCGGTCCTGTCCAAAGAAAAAGGGCAGGCGAGGCATTTGTCGAAGACGTAATATTTACGGAAGTGGAAATGCAGGTCAAAGTGCCGCCCGTCGCTGTCGCCGTCGGTGCGGTGGTATTGCTGGAAACGGTGGTTGTTGCTGAATTCGAGCAGCCGTTCGCAGTGTTCGTCACGACAACATTGTAATTTCCAGCCACTGAAACCGATGGATTTTGCAAATTGGAAGTAAAACCGTTCGGCCCTGTCCAAGCAAAAGTGGCCGTCCCGGCATTCGTCGTAGCCGAAATATTTACGGAAGTATTTAAACAATTTAAACTCCCGGAAGCACTCGCCGAGGCAGTTGGAATTGAAATATTGCTCCCGACGGTCGCCGTCGCTGTCGCCGTGCAGCCGTTGGCATTGTTTGTAATTTCAACAGTATAAATTCCGGCTGCCGAAACCGTCGGGTTTTGCAAAGTAGATGAAAAACCGCCCGGCCCCGACCATTCAAAAGCAGGCGACCCGGCATTTGTCGTCGCCGAAATTTGGATACTCGGCGAGCCGCAAGTCAAAGTTCCACCCGTTGCGGAAGCAGTCGGCGGCAGGGTATTTCCAGTCACCGACGCGCTCCCGGTTTTGGTGCAACCGTTGACATCCGTAACCGTAACAATATAACTTCCCGGCGCGGTAGCCGCGAAAGTATTGCTGGTGCTGAAATCCGGCCATAAATAAGTGTAACCGGGGATGCCGCCGACGGGCGTTGCCGTGATGATGGCATTGTTGATGCAATTCACCTGTCCAGCGACCGAAGTATTGACCACGATGGTCGATGGCTGGGTAATATTTTGGGTTTTCGTGGTTTGCTGGCCGCCGTTGTCGGTCAAAGTGACGGTCGCAATGCCCGCCGGGAGCATCGTTGCGGTGGCGTTGGTTTCGCCATTTGACCATAAATAATTGTACGGCGGCGTGCCACCGCCAGCCACTGCAGTCGCAGAACCATTGTTTCCACCGTTGCAAGTGACGTTCGAGACGTTCGTGATGCTCAAAGTGAGCGGCGTCGAACCGGCAAACGTAAATGACTCCGAGCCCCAAACCACTTTGTCAAATTGATTTGTCCCCGTGCCGTTGACCAGATTTCCGGTGAAATAAACATTGACCACATTTCCATTTGAAGTGGCCGGCGAAATCCAGGTAAAAGACCACGACGTGAAACCGCCCGACAAAAGTTTCGCGCCGCGATGCTCGACGTATTCACGGCCTCCGGCAAATTCGGTTCCGCAGTCGCCCGTGGCTGTCAAATTTCCACAATTCATATTATTTCCCTGCACGACGACCATTTGAAAACCGGCCTTCGTCGGGCTGCCCGCCGAGGCTTGCACCGAAAGCGTTACCGAATAAGTTGTGTTGGGCTGAATGTCGGCAGGGATGCCGGAAATGGTAACTTGCCCGTCGTAGGCCGCGTTTTGGGGGTTGTGGCAACCGCCGTTTCCGCAGGTGCCGTCGAAAGGCGCACCCGTATTCCCGTTCGGCGGATTGGCTGCATTTGAAAGTAAAAAGACCATCGAAACGATGGCCGCAAGCACTTGAAAAAGCGGAGAATTCTTCATGTTGGTAAACTGACAAGGTGTTTATAAAAAAGGTGAAGCGGCTTTTGGTGGCAGGTGAAATCGTTTTTTTCTGGGTTAAATGTAGAAATTGAGATACCACTTTTGGCAAAAGTGTTTTTTGAAATGCCCATTTTCGGCGGAAAAAATTGCTGAAATGGGCAATTTCGGGGCTGGGATGGTTTTAACAACATAACTTTGTCGAGTTCTAAATTTCAAAAACACAACTTGATTATGCAAAATTTCAACAGATCCTTCTTCTCTCTCCTTTTCCTTTTTTCCACAACATGGCTTTTTGCACAAATCCCTCCTCCTTGCCCGTCCAACTTTTTCCCTCCGGCGGACAACTGTTCAGAGGCTTGCATTTACTGCAATTTTATTGGTTTGACAAGTTCAACCGCAGGTTACACAGGCGGCGGGGTTCCCGGGTTTTGTGGCACCATCGAAAATGAACAGTGGCTGGGTTTCATCGCAGGCTGTAATTCGGCCACTTTCACTGCGACCGCCTCGAATTGCACGGACGGCAATGGCATCCAAGTGGCAGTGATGGAAGCCTGCGGACAAGCACCGATTGCTTGTTATGGCGGCCAATCTGGCGGCGCAGGCGTCCCGGCATCAGTCACGGCTGGTTTGGTGATTGGCCAAAACTACTTTATGATGATTGATGGTTTTGCGGGCGACCAATGTATATTTGACATATCTGTTTCGCCGCCGCAGTGCGTTTCTCTGCCACCACTCGGCAGCCTCGGAGCAATCGCTGGCGAAACGCTTTTTTGCCAAAACACGAGCGAAGTTTATTCAGTCGCACCAATCGCCAATGCTGGACAATATACTTGGACTTCCCCTCCGGGAAGCACCATCAACGGACAAAGCCCACCCGTTTCGATTTCTGCAGCAAACGGCGGCGATCAAGTCACGGTGACTTTTGGCTCTTCGGCGGTCAGCGGACAGGTTTGTGTTTTTGCGAGCAACGCTTGTTCCACCGCCCCGACTGTTTGTAAAAATGTCAACCCGGCATCTTCTGGCTGCTGCAACATCGCTACAACCATCACCGGGACAAATTGCTTTACGGTGGCCACCACGAAATTGACGGCCAACCCCGGAACTGGCTACACCTATTTATGGAGCACCGGACAAACCACGCGCATCATTACTGTCCTCCCCGGAATTTACTGTGTGACCGCGACCGAAACTGCCACCGGATGCACTGGAACCGCTTGTTTTACGGCCTGCAAAAAGCCAGTCGTCAGCATTTCGCCCGTCGGGACGGTCAATATTTGCAATGGAAAATGTCTCCCGCTCGAAGCGATGGCGGGCAGCACTTCTACTTATCAATGGGGTGGCGGCCCGGCGACCACCAATTGGACGGTTTGCCCATCGGCTGCCACGACCGTTTATTCGGTGACTGCCACCAACCACGCCGGATGCACTGCCACAAAATCGGTGACCGTGAAAACGGTGGCTTGCAACAACAACAGCGGTTGCGCCCCGCCCTGGGGATTGCCAACTTCCGGGGAAGAAAATGAGGAAATTTTGGAAAACGAAGAATCCGAACGCACAGCCGAACGCGACAAATGGCTTGAAAACGAGGCATCCCAAGAAAATTCAACAGGCAACGAATTGGTTCGAGCCTACCCAAACCCTGCTTCTCGCGAACTCATTTTGGACTACGCCGAACAACTCGCCGAGGTGGAATCCATCGTGCTTTTTGACTTGAACGGGCGCAAACTTTTGGATGTGGAAATTGACGATTCAGGCTATTCCCGCGTGGATGTTTCCGCTTTGCCTGTTGGGGTTTATTTTTTGAAAATTAATGGGGCTTTTGTTTTGCGGGTGGCTTTGGCGAGGTGATTTTGCAATAATCAAAACCGAAATCGTGCCCCCAAGCGGGCAAAGTGTTTTTTTGAAAATGCCCATTTTCGGCGGAGAAAATTGCTAAAAATGGGCATTTTCATGAATTGAAAGGGACGATTTTTAAAAAATCTCACTCGTTCAACCCCCAATCGTATTCCTGAAATTTCACCGTCGCGCCGTCCGACAATTTCGTTTTCGAATATTTATTCAGAAATTTTTTCAAATCCCCGAAATCAATGGCGTACCACTCAAAAATTTTAGAAACGGTCGCCGCATTTTCTGAAATCTGGTTGAACGATTGGTTTTGGACAAATTTCCGGGTCAGTAAATCCAACTGTTTTTCCAAATCCTCTGGCCAAAAAGCCATGTTCAAAAGTGGCGGGCAAGATTTCGCTGCACAATTCAAGGCAAAATGGATGCGCGGGTCTTTAAATTGCGGGCGCAAAATCTCGTTTTCAATTTCATTCAAACTGTATTTTTTGCTGCCGAGCGCGACGCGTTTCGCATCCCATGGTTTTCCGCCGTCCAATTTCGTGATGCTCGAAATCGGGTAATTTTCTAAAATCAAATGCACCGTTGCAGCATTGTAAACATTGAGCCAAAAAGCCATTTTTTCGGCACGCGGTTGGTCAGCCTGGGGCACGTTTTTGGACAAATTTTCGAGGTAAATTTCGAGTTTTGGAAGGTCGGTTTTCCAAGCCCGGTAATTTACTTTTCCACTCGGACTGACATATTTTTTCAACATTTCATCCCAAATTTCATGGACTCCTGCTGCGTTTTGCGCTGCCGTCGGTGCAGCAGATCCGTCGTTTTCATTTTGATTTAAAATTGGTTTTGGTTGCGGGGTCAGTTTTTCAGGTTCAGAAATGGGTTTTGGTAACGTCGGAATTTCACTTTTTTTGGAAATTTCCGGGGTCGGCGAGGGCGCAGATTTCGGTGCGGCAACCCGTTTTTCGTCCGTTTTTTTTGCCAAATTTTGAGGTTCAGCGGCAGGTTTTGGGGTTTCCGTTTTTGAAATTTCAACCGGCGAAACGGCTGGGGCAGGTTCGATGGGTGAATTTTCGGGCGTGGCGGTGACCGTTTTTGCAGGTTCGCTGGGTGTGGAATTGCAGGAAAATGCTGCGACCGCCAAAATTGAAAACAGGAAAATGAAAAATTGAGATGACTGGAATTTGATTTTCATATTGAAATTAAAAATTTGATTTTCAAAAAATGACTGGCCGCGAAGAAAACCAGTTTGCAACAATTCTCCCCAAAATCCGTCTTTCTGCCCGGCAAATACAACTGTAAAAACTGCCAATTGAATTTACCTTTGCCCACTTAAAAACCTCGACCGTCAACCGCTTCAACATTTTTATGCCGAACATTTCATTTCAATATCCTGCTTGGTTCCTGATTTTTTGCGCGCTCCTCGGGCTTGGTTACGCCATGCTTTTATACTTCCGGGACACCACTTTTCGAGAACAAAACCCTGCGCTGACCCGAACGATGGCCGTTTTGCGCTGGCTCACCGTGACCATTTTGAGTGCGCTGCTGCTTTCGCCGCTCATCAAAAGTATCCTTACCGAAACAAAAAAACCGGTGATTGTTTTGGCGCAAGACCAATCGGAATCGGTCGGTGCGGCGTTCCTGTCCGGCGGCCAGACGGGCGATTCGGCGCGTTTGCAGGCCTACCGCACCGATTTTCAAAACCTGAAAACGAGCCTCGCCGAAAATTTCGAAGTGCACGATTTGGCCTTCGGCGACGCGGTGCGCGAAGGTGTGGATTTTCAATTTAAAGATAAAATCACGAACCTCAGCGAGGTGATGCAGTCGGTTTATGACTTGTACGGAAGCCAAAATTTGGGTGCCGTCGTCATCGCCTCCGATGGGATTTATAACGAGGGTTCGAACCCGGCGTACAGTTCTGCGCCGCTCGCCGCGCCCATTTTTACGGTCGCGCTCGGCGACACGACGGCTAAACGGGATTTGCTTGTTAAACGCGTTTTTCACAACAAAATCGCGTATTTGGGGGACAAATTCACGATGCAAATTGACGTGGCGGCCACCAATTTTGCGGGTTCGCAATCGGTTTTGAACATCAGCAAAGTGGACGGCGAGCAGGTCAAACAAATCCAATCCATCCCGATTTCCGTGGCCGGAAACGACTTTTTTCAGACCAAAGAAATCCAACTCGAAGCCGACAAAGCAGGCGTGGCGCAGTACCTGATTTCGCTCGCCCGACTGCCCGGCGAGGCTTCGACGGCCAACAATTCGAAAGAAATTTTCATCGATGTTTTGGATGCGCGGCAGAAAATTTTGCTGCTCGCCAACAGCCCGCACCCGGACATTTCCGCACTCCGACAAACTTTGGAAACCAATAAAAATTATGATGTGTCCGTCGCCACCGCGACCGACCCGGGGCTGGATGTGGGCAAATTCGACTTCGTGGTTTTGCACAATTTGCCGTCGGCGACGAACGATATTTCTGGCATTTTAAACACGTTGAACACGCGGCGCATCCCACGTTTTTTCATCGCCGGGATGCAGACGAATTTCGCGGCACTGACCCGCTCGCAGGATTTGGTGGCCACGCAAAGCGACGGTCGGCAGAGCGACGATGTGCAGGCGAAGGTCGCCCCGCAGTTCGCGGCGTTCACGATTGACCCAAAAATCAGTGAGGAACTGCCAAAATTCAACCCGGTGATTTGCCCGTTCGGCAATTTTTCGGCGACGACAAAAGCGCAGGTTATTTTGAAAAAACGCATTGGAAAAGTGGACACCGACCAACCACTTTTGGCCGTCGGCGAAACGAACACGAGTTCGGGCGCGGTGAAAACGGGCGTTTTTCTCGGCGAAGGGATTTGGAAATGGCGGCTGTTCGATTTTATGCAGCATCAAAATCAAGAAATTTTTGACGAGTTGTTTGGCAAAACCGTGCAATTTTTATCTTTAAAAGAAGACAAACGCAAATTCAGGGTGACGCTCGACAAAAATATTTTCAATGAAAATGAACCTGTGATTTTTGGCGCAGAATTGTACAACGACAATTACGAATTGATAAATGACCCCGATGTGGCGATGGTTTTGCGGAACCGCGACGGCAAGGAATTCACCTACACTTTTAATAAATTGGGAAATGCGTACACTTTGAACGCGGGAATTTTGCCGACGGGCGGCTATACTTTTCGGGCGACGACCAATTTTAATGGCCAAAATTTGTTGTTCGAAGGCCAATTCAACGTCCGCCCCATCGAACTCGAACTTTTTGAAACGACCGCGAACCACGCCGTTTTGCGGCAATTGAGCCAAAAATTTGGCGGCGAAACCATTTTTCCCGCCGCGCTCGCCTCGCTCGCTGAAAAAATCAAGACCCGCGACACGATAAAACCGGTCATTTACCAAACTGCAAAAACGCGCTCGGTCATCAATTTGAAATGGATTTTTGGGCTGCTGGCGTTTTTGTTGGCGGCGGAGTGGTTTTTGAGGCGGTATTTTGGCGCATATTAATTTAGAGGTTAGATTTTAGATTTTGTGGTTTCCGTGATAATTAGGCCAAAAATTGACCAAAAACACTAACTTTATATCAAATTTCATCAAAAACTGAACAAAAAAGTGGCAAGACAGGTCAAACGCATTAAAATCCATTCCCGAAGGGAATCTATGTTTATAGAAATTGAAATGGACATGCACGAGAAATCCCGAAGGGATTTTATGTAAAAACTCGCGCCTGAAAACATAAAATCCCTTCGGGATTTGAGGA
>JANNMS010000163.1:0-6821 GCA_031398055.1 Saprospirales bacterium
ATGTAAAAACTCGCGCCTGAAAACATAAAATCCCTTCGGGATTTGAGGAAAATGCCCTTGCTCTGAGCTATAAACATAGATTCCCTTCGGGAATGGATTTTAATGCGTTTGACCTGGTATTTTCCTAAAAAATAAATCCAACGCTTTCTCAGAAATGGGGAAGCGTTTTTTTTTGAATTCATTTCCTCAAAATTTCATCCGCCAACTGCCCCGCAAAAAACGGAGCCAAAAGCGCACCTTTCGTCCCCAAACCATTAAAAATCCCAATTTTCGGCTCGCCCGGCAGCAGCCCAACCACCGGGCGGCGTGAAACCAAGGTCGGGCGCACCGCCGCAAAATGCCCAATGATTTCGAACGGCACGGCCAACATTTCCTGCAATTCTTCGAGGATAAAATCCCGACCAGCCGCCGTCGGTTCTGCATTTTTAAAATCCCATTCATAATTCGCGCCCGCCCAAAAAACCGCTCGCGCCGGGCTGTGCCCGGTGTGGCCAAGCGGCACAAGCATGATTTTCTTTTTCAAAATTTCAGAAATCTCGGCGGCTCGCGGCGACACGATATTAATATGTAACGCCTCGCCTTTTGCCAATTGCCAATCGTCGTTTGGAAAAAACGGGTTTTCTTTTCCCCAAAAACCTTCGCAAAAAATCACGTGGTCGAACTCTGGCAGCAGTTTTTCGGCCATCACGGGCGTGATTTTTTCTTCCCGAAAAGTCCCGGCAGCACGGCATTTTTCCCGAAACGTATTTATAAAAAGTGGAAAATCAGCGCGACCCGCCTCGCGGATTTCTCCAAAATAAAAACCATCGCGGAGCAGCGCCGACCAATTTCCAGCGTCGTGGCGCGGGGCAATGTATTTTTCAAAATCGGGCAAAGCGCAGCGGGCAGCCCAGTCGTTTTCTTCTTTTATCGAATTTAAAAGTTTCAAAATCGGCAGGTTGTGCCAAATTTTGATGCCGAGTCCCGCGCCCGTTTTTTCGTAAAATTTTTTGGCGACAGGCAAAAACTCGTCCACACGCCACGATTTGACAAAACGTTTTCCAGTCACCGGGTTCACCACGCCCGCCGCGATTGCCGACGCGCGACCGGGCAACGGAATATCTGCCAACTCGACCGCCGCGCCGCGTCGCAATAATTCTGCGGCCAAAACTGTCCCCGCGATGCCACCACCGATGACCAAAATTTTTTTCATAAAAAATGGGCAAGTGCTTTTTTTAAAGTGGGCAAAGGTGAATAATTGCGTGAGATTCAATTCATTAGAGTTTATGAACACAGAGGCTCACAGAGGAATGGAGGGCACAGAGATTAAGTATTTGGATTTATTTTCAAGTCGTTTTTAAGTTTTTTATATAAAATTCATCCAGTTTTTAATCAAAAACAATGGTTAGCTAATTCTCCGTGCCCTCCATTCCTCTGTGAGTCTCTGTGTTCATAAACCCAATTGGCTCGAAATTTTCTACCCACAGCCAAATTGCAAATCCAAATTTCTTAATCTAAAATCCACAAAATCATGTCCAAACCAATTTCATTTCTCTGCATTGCCAGTTTTTTCAAAGGCAACGATTTTATGCGTGGTTTGAAATCTACCGGCGCGACGGTTTATCTCGTCACTTCCAAAAAACTTGAACACGAAGCATGGGCGCGCGAGGCTTTGGACGACATTTTTTATGTCGAACAGGACGCCCAAAATCATTGGCACATGGTGGATGTCATCGCGGGGTTGGCGTGGCTGATGCGTTCCAAAAAGATTGACCGCATCGTTTCGCTCGACGATTTTGATGTGGAAAAAGGCGCGGAACTCCGCGAACATTTTCGGATTCCGGGCATGGGCCAGACGACTTGCCGACATTTTCGGGACAAATTGGCGATGCGAATCGAGGCGCGCGATGCCGGGGTGCCGGTTCCGCATTTTTCCTCGCTTTTTAACGATGGCGATGTGCATCATTTTACCCAAAATTTTCCCGGACCCTGGATCGTCAAACCGCGGGGACAAGCCTCGGCGACCGGCATGAAAAAAATCCAAAATGCGGCAGAACTTTGGTTGCACCTCGAAAAATTGGGCGGCGAACGCCACCATTATTTGGTCGAGCAATTCAAACCCGGCGATGTTTTTCATGTGGACGCGCTGTCGGTGGGCGGAAAAATCGTGTTTTCTCGAACTTCAAAATATCTCGCCACGCCATTCGATGTGGCGCACGGCGGCGGGATTTTCCGCAGTGCCACCGAGCCGTTTGGCTCCGAAGACGACAAAGCCCTCTCCAAACTCAACGAAAAAGTGATGTCCGCTTTCGGCATGCAGTACTCCGCGAGCCACACTGAGTACATCAAATGTTTTGAAGATGGGAAATATTACTTTCTCGAAACGGCTTCGCGGGTCGGCGGTGCACATCTTGCTGAAATGGTCGAAGCGTCTTCCGGCATCAATTTGTGGTACGAGTGGGCGAAGATCGAAGCAGCGGTGGCTCGGGGCGAAAAGTATACTTTGCCGGAAGTTCGCAAGGAATATTCTGGCATCATTGTGAGTTTGGCGCGGCAGGAGTGGCCGGACGATTCGCAGTTCAACGACCCTGAAATTGTGTGGCGAATGACTGACAAAGAACACCACATCGGGCTGATTGTCCAATCAAAAAAACGGGAGCGCATCCTCGAATTGCTGGATGATTATGCCGCTCGGGTTGGCCGAGATTACCACGCCAGCGCACCGGTTCCGGAACGTCCGGCGAGTTAATTGGTTGGTTGGTTGGTTATTGAAAAATTAGGAAAATGGGAAATCCGTACCAATTCTCCAATAACCGATCAACCGCCCTCCAAATGACACATGCCCGACAAAGGCAATTTTATACTGGCATAATATTAATTGCCCGGATGAAAAGTTTTCATCCGGGCAATTTTTTTTGAGGGATACGCGCAAAACGATGTTTTTCAAATTTATTTTTTGCTAATGGATTGCCGTTTTTTCTGCTTTAAAAATAGGTAGTAACACCTTGTGCCACTGATTTTTTTATATTGAAATTTCACTTATTTCTGTTAGCGTTTATTTTTGCAAACAAATATTTTGCGAAGAGTTTTTTTTTAGGTTTCAAATATTATTTATTCATTTGTCTTCGATTATATGAAAATTCTTCACTCACCAATTTATTTAACTCAACCAATCTTTTCAGATGAAAAAACAATTTTTGACTCTCTCTCTTTTTTCGGCCCTGTTTTTGGCCATTTTCAACACCGCGAACGCGGCTTGTCTTAGCCCCACAAACCTCAGCGCAACCAATCGGGTCGGCACTTCGGTGAAACTCAATTGGGGAAAAGTGAACGGTGCAACCAAGTACCAATTCCAATTGGAAAGCACCGGAAGCACACCATATTTGTGGCAATCTTCCACAATTTATAATGGCAATGTAACCTCGTATGTGAAGACCGGTTTGGCCATCAGCCGCAACTATCGGTTTCGGATCCGTGCGTTTTGCTCGGATGGAATTTGGACGCCGTGGAGCAATTATTTGTCTTTCAATTCTGGCGGCTGGTACAAACCGGGTACGTCGGATGAGGATGGTTCAATCGCAATTTCGGCAACGGATGTCAGCAAAACCGCCGCGGTTTTGAATTGGCCAAATTTTGAAACTGCCACAAAATATCAAGTGCAGGTTTCGGGATTTTGGGGCGAAGATTATATGGTCAAACAATCAACGGTTGTTTCCAATTCGTTCAAAACCGAAAATTTGACACCCGGCCACGATTACATTTATCGCGTCCGGGCGTACGATCCTGAAAACGGTTGGGGCGGTTGGAGCATTGAACAGGAATTCACCACGCAGGAAAGTGCAGTCGAAACGGCAGAACCCAAACTTTGGGCAAGCAACACCACCCAATTTTCCGCAGATTTGAATTGGGAAAAAATCGACGCAGCCTCGGCCTACCAAATCCAAGTTTCACCGATTTCGGATGAAGATTTTTCCGTCCATCAATTTACTTTTCGGGAAAACACGAAAACTTCCTTTAAAATGACGGAATTGGAAAGCGAAAAAACGTACGAATTCCGACTCCGCACCGCCGACGAAGACGGTGAATGGGGCGAATGGACGGAATTTTCTGCTTTTTCAACCGAGGAACGTGGCAAACAAGTGGCCGCAATCAGCACGATGGATGTGCAGGTTTCGCCAAATCCAGCCGTTGATCTTTTTGATGTGAAAATCAACAGTGAAATTTTTGCAGACCGCCAATTGACTTTGATTTCTCCTGCCGGTCAAGTCGTTCGCACCGCAAATTTGGATGCTGGGCAAAACAGCCAAATTTTCCAAGTGGACGACCTCGCCGCCGGTTTGTATTTCCTCCGCATCGAAAGTGCCGGAACACAACAAACTCAAAAAGTGGTGATTCACCACTGATTTTCAGGTTAAATGCAAGTCATTTTGAGAAAATTTATTTCCCAACAGTAATTTTTATCAACTTGATTGAACATTGACCAAAGTGAGGAACAGCCGTTCGGAGTCAAATCCGACGGCTGTTTTTTTTGTGCTTCGTCAATTTTATATGACTTTTTTGAAAACGAAAACTTTTCCCAGGCAGCGGTTTTACATTTATGCCCTCAAAAACCATCCATTTCCACCCAATTTTCAATCCTCATCCCTCAATCCTCATTCCTTAAAATGACTTCTCGAATCGAATATCTCGGCGACTTGCGACTTTCGGCCACGCACCTGCTTTCCGGAACTACCATTTTGACCGATGCCCCACCCGATAATCAAGGTCGCGGCGAGGCATTTTCGCCCACCGATTTGTGCGCCACTTCGCTCGGTTGTTGCATGATGACCATCATGGGAATCAGTGCCCGAGCCCACAAAATCGACATGACCGGCGCGACGGCAGAAGTACAAAAAATCATGGCCGCCGACCCGCGCCGCATCGCCCGGATCGAATTGAAAATTCAAATGCCAGATAAAAATTACACCGAAAAACAGAAAAAAATACTCGAAACGGCAGCTAAAAATTGCCCGGTGAGTCTCAGTTTGAATACCAATTTGGAAGAGGTGGTGCAAATTATTTGGCATTGAAACATCTCAAAATCAATATTTTACAATGAAAAAAACCACAGCCCTCGCGCTTCTCCTTTTCAATTTCCTCCCATTTTTAATTTCCCAAAAACCCGGCGGTATCATCCAACGCCAGCCGCCCCGCCCCACCACTTTCCAACCAAAATTGGTCGTCGGCATCGTCGTTGACCAGATGCGTTTCGATTATCTCTACCGTTTTCGTGAAAAATATGGCGAGGGTGGTTTCAAAAGATTGCTCCGCGAGGGTTTTTCCTGCGAAAACACCAATTTTAATTACACCCCAACCTTCACCGGCCCCGGCCACGCGGCGATTTACACCGGCACCACGCCTTCATTGAACGGCGTCATTTCGAACGAATGGTACGATCCGCAGTGGGGAAAAATGCGGTACGTCACCGCCGACACCACCGTGCGATCGGTTGGTGCGCCGAACGGAAAATCGGGGCAACAAAGTCCTCGCGTACTGCTTTCGACGACCGTGACCGACGAATTGCGGCTTTCCAACAATTTTCAATCAAAAGTCGTGGGCATTTGCCTGAAAGATCGGGGCAGCATTTTGCCTGCCGGGCACATTCCGAACGCCTGTTTTTGGTTCGACGACGGCACGGGGAATTGGATAACTTCCAGTTTTTACCCCGATTCGATTGACTTGCCGGTTTGGGTGAAAAATTTCAACGACCGACAACTCCCCGAAAAATACCTCTCTGGAAATTGGTCGCCACAACTCCCTGAAAATCAATACACCGAGAGTTTTCAGGGTTGGGAAAAATACGAAAAACAGTTCTCCAAAACCGCGAGCGGCCGGTTTCCCCACGATTTGGTGGCGGATAAAAAGAGTTTCACGGGCGTCGGCATCATCCGGTACACGCCTTTTGGAAATACTTTGACCACCGATTTCGCGCTCGAAGCCATCGAAAAAATGGATCTCGGTGCCGATGCTGTGCCCGATTTCCTTGCCCTCAGTTTTTCTTCGACCGATTATTGTGCGCACCAATTTGGCATCCATTCCGAAGAAACCGAGGACGTTTACCTGCGTTTCGACCTCGAAATCGAACGGATTTTGACTTTTTTGGACAAAAAAATAGGCAAGGAAAACGTCCTCGTTTTTCTGACTGCCGACCACGGCGGCGGCGAAACGCCTGTTCATCTGCAAGAGATCGGCATCCCGGCGGGGGTTTTGGAAGAATCGAAATTGGAAAAAACTTTGAATGACTTGCTGGGAAAAAGTTTTGGGCAGCAGGGCAAGTTTATCCACGAGGTCGGCAGCCAGCAAATTTGGTTGAACGATGCAGAATTTGAACGTTCCAATATTGACAAATTAGTAGCCGAAGCATTGATTATCAGCTATTTAAAAAAATTACCGGGCATTTATGATGCCCACACCCGCGCCGGATTGATGGCTTTGCCAGCCGATTATCCGTTCATTTCGGAAGTGCGGCGAGGCATTTTTCCGCGCCGGTCGGGCGATATTTTTTTCCAACTCGACCCGGCATGGCACCCCGACGACCGCTGGTTCAAAACGACCGGAGCAACGCACGGCAGCCAATATGCCTACGACACGCACGTCCCGCTGATTTGGTACGGTTGGAAAATCCGGCACGGCGAAACGTTCGCGCCCATCAAAATAACAGACATCGCACCGACGATTTCGGCCTTGCTGCACATCGCAAAACCGAACGCGACGACGGGGGATGTGATTTTGGAGATTGTAAAATGAGATTGAAAAACGCATTTTGTCATTCCGAAGGAATCCGTCCCAATCCAGTTTCAACC
>JANNMS010000187.1:0-7742 GCA_031398055.1 Saprospirales bacterium
TTAATAAAATCATGACTAAATAATTTTCGACCTCCAAGGCTACCATTCTTTCTTTTTCCGAAAAGAAACACCCCGAAAAAACGCAACCGCCGCACCGTTTTGATTTTCAACACGAATCAAATAATTGGAAATGGAGTTTCCCAAATTGTCTTCCGTCGCCGTCGCAATCAAAACATCCCCCGAAAAAACAGGCGCAACATGTTCCACCGTGCAATGAATTGAAACCGTGTGCCGCCCCGACGAATTGCAAGCAAACGCAAAAGCACTGTCGGCCAAGGAAAAAGTGATGCCACCGTGCGCGACCCCGAAACCGTTCAGCATTTCTGGTCGGACGGTCATTTTCAAAGTGCAAGTTCCGAGGCCGACGGCGACGAGTTCCATGCCCATCCATTTTGAAAATGGGTCGTTTTCGTACATTTTTTGGAAAATTTCGAGTGGCGACATTTTGTGGATTTACGATTTTAGATTTACGATTTTCAAAAGCAAAAGTCCAATCAACCAACCAACCAATCATCCAACCAACCAAAAAAATGGCAAAAAAACTAAATCAAGCAACTTTCATGTTCGGCGGCCAAGAAATCAGCCTGACAAAAAGCACCACCCAAGCCGCCGTCCGCCTCGCCCCGGGCTTGGCTCCCGACAAAAAGACTTCCCGGAGTTTGATGGGTTCCGATCTCGAAGGTTTTCGGGTAGTTTCTGCTAAAACTGGAATTGACAACAAATTGGACAAAATTCGCTCCCTGCCGGAAGTGTCCGTCGGCTCGCACGTTTATTTGATGGATGGGCAGGAAGATGCGCCTTTTGTGCCGTCGGGAAAATTGTACATCGAATTTTCGCCAAATTCCAGCACTGAAAAACAGCAGGAGTTGCTCGATCAATTGCATTTGAACATCCTCGAAGTGGTCGAACCCGGGAAATTTCGCGTGACCGTCACTCCCGATTCGCCCAATCCGATAAAATGTACGTTGGCTTTGCAAAAAAGCAAAATTGTGGAAATCGCCGAACCGGAATTTTTAACCCGCCCGGCAGAACGTGATTTTTCGCCGCCGCTCGGAAAATTTATCGGAACGCAATGGCACCACGAAAACACGGGCAAACCAATCCAGATTTTGGAAATCCCAAATGCTGTTTTTGGCTCCGACCATTTCAAAAAAGGGGCAGATGCGAAAGTCCGGGCGGCGTGGGATTTTCTCGGCGGCCTCGGAAACAAAGACCTCAAAATCGCGGTAATCGACACAGGTTTTGACCCGACCCATCCTGCGTTGCGGGGCGACGGCCAGAAAATCCGCAACCCGTTCAACGGCGCGACGCGGCAGCCCGACGTTTCTGCACTTTTCAAATATGACGATGGAAGTTTCGGGGTTTTCAGCCATGGCACGTCGTGTGCGGCGGTCGCGGCAGGTGCTTTGGATTTCAACGGGATTTTGGGCGCGTGTCCAAATGCAAAAATCATCCCCATCAAATTGGACATTTTGAGCGACGAAGCGATCAAAAATGCTTTTGAACACGCGTTTTTGAACGGGGCGGACATCATTTCATGCAGTCTCGGTTTTCCAAAACCAGTGCCGTTGTCAACTTACGTTTCCAATTATTTGACAAAAATTTCAAAAGAAGGTCGCGGCGGAAAAGGTCTGCCGATGTTTTTTGCCGCAGGAAATGCCAACCCAAATTCAAATTGGGAGCCCCGCGAAGTCAGTGATTTTGCAAACCATCCGGCGGTGATTTGCGTCGCCGCGTCGAACAGCCTCGACCAACATTCCGATTATTCTTTTTTTGGAAAAAATACTTTTCTCACCGCCCCGACCAACGGCGACCCTGGCATCGGCATCTCGACCGCGACCATCGAATTGGCCGAAAACGGAAAAAGTATCAAACAGACGTACACTTCTGGATTTGGTGGGACGAGCAGCGCGGCACCGCTGGCCGCTGGGATTTGTGGATTAATTTACACGGCCAATCCAAATTTGACGCTCGCGCAAGTCCGGGAAATTTTGAAAAAAACCTGCGAAAAAATCGGCGGCGCGGCCAATTACGATGCGAACGGACACTCGAATGAATTTGGTTTCGGCAGAATCAACGCACTCGCCGCCGTGAAAATGTCAGATGCGATGCGCAGCGGAAGTTCAAGTTCGGGTGGAAATTCTTTACCAACTCCGCCAACGCCCGTGGCCAAAATGCAAGGAAAAGTCTTGTCCAAATTTTTGAACGTGCGCAGCGGCCCGGCCACGAGTTTTGAAAAAGTAAAAGAATTGAAAATGGGCGACACCGTCAGTTTGCTTGCAAAAGTGGACGATTGGTGGCAAATCGGGACGAAACAATTCGTCTCTTCGTTGTACATCCAACCCATTTCAACGACGAAAAAAGGGAAAGTCAATAACACCTATTTGAATGTCCGCAGCGGCCCCAGCGTGGCCAATGTAAAAGTTGCAGAACTGAAATTGGGCGACATCGTCTCCATTTTTGAGACTTCCGCGGACGGTTGGATGCGGATTGGTACTGGAAAATGGGTTTTGGGAAAATACATCAACGTGGTTTGAGGTGGTTTTTGAAAATGAAAACGCCCGGCGATTTGGTTCGTCGGGCGTTTTTTTATTGAAAAAAGGCAAGTTCAGTTTTGTCGCGTTTGAATTTTATCGAAAATTTTCAAAACCAAAACCAATTCAACTTCGAGCGTTTCGGCAATGAATTGAGGTTCAAGACCTTTTTTCAACATTTTTTCAATGCTGAATTCGACCCCTAAATCGATACCTTTTTCGATACCTAAATCGATACCTTTTTCGATACCTTTTTCGATACCGATTTCCATACCCTTTTCCATGCCTTTTTTCAGGCCTTCTTCTTCGTAATATTTATTTACTAATTCAACGATACCCATTGGTTGCGGTTCTTTTTGTTCAAAAATATGAATTTCACGGTCAAAATTATCGTAAAATTCTGGCTTTTCAAATTTGACGTAAAATTTAACGAAGTTGAAAAATGACTTTACTTTTTGCCGCGAGTAGCCTAAATTTCGCATTTCACGATAGGTATTTACCTTGACTTTCAAAAGGCTCTCGTCCGACCAATTTTTTTTCAAACCGAAGAGCGCGTTTTTCAGCAGGATTGCCCACGGATTGGTCTGGCCTTCAAAATCCTTTTCCGTTTTTTCGGCCAATTTCAAATACGGAAAAACATGCGCGCATTTTGTCCCCTGAAAATCGTAATTGTAAAATTCAGGTTTCCAATTTTTGTCCGAATCGGTCAGCAAAGCAAAAGTGGCAATCGGCACGTCGTACCGGTCAATCAACCGATAAAAATAAACAAACATCCGGCGGCCAAAATGCTTGTCTTTGTACCCTTGGATTTCAAAATGGAACAAAATCCATTGCTCCTTGCCATTTTTCAACCAACATTTCACCAAAATATCGACTCGACGATGTTGGTCATCTGTGCTGTCCGGTGAAATTTGAGCCAATTCTTTGTCCAAAATTTCCGGTTGCCTTTTCCAATTGATTTTCGGGAAAAGTTCGGGTAAAAAATAAGCCACTGATTCTTCCAAAAAATCCTCGAAAATGGCTTTCCAAAGTTTGTCCTGCGTCAGCATGTTTTGTGTTTTTGATTTTGAAAAAAGGCAAAACCATCATTTTTCAGCAACAACCGGCTCGCCTTCTTTGCTAATTATCCGTCCCGCCTTCTTTGCTAATTATCCGTCCCGCCAATTTCCGCGCCTCCTGTTTTGGCGATTTCCACCACTGCACCGAAAGCGTCGGGACGTATTCAATCTTGTGTTTTTGAAAATATTTCTGCAAACGCCCCTCCCATTCATACGACGGCGTGTCCGTTTTTGCCAATACCCCATCAAAAAGCAGGATGCTAAAATGTTGTGGTTCGTGAGCGTCGCCGAACGACGATTCGCCCTGACTTTGCACCAAAAGCGGCACGGTCACTCCGGCAATCGTTGCATTTCTTTGAATCCGACCCGGTTCAAAATACGGTTGCAGCGCAATTTCAACTTCTTCCATAAAAATATCCGAGGGGTAATATTCTTCCGGGTAATCCAACTTCGATTTCATGTTTTCCAAAAGTTCGGCAGCAGCTTCCGTTTCGCCTTTTTCATTGAGTTCGGCGAAGGCCACGAGGTTCGAAAGTATAGCCGTGCCACGGTGGTTTTTGCCGGCCAGGGAGCCTGTCGAACTGTCGTTCGACTTCGCTCCAGAACCATCGGCGGCAAGTGCTTTTCCGAGGCCGTCCGGCAAACTGTGTGCAATATAAATCCGCTCCGTCGCCCGCGTCAAAACGATATGCAACTGATTGATTCCCAACTGCGTATTCCAAAAATCCAAGTCCTCCGTCAGCCCGCCCGACACATCCGTCAAGCCATGAACCAACGAAACCAACAGCACATCAACGTGCTGCCCTTGCAATTCAGAAAATTGATAAACGCCCAAACCGTTCAAATGCAATTGCTGGATTTTTTCATGCCCGGCGGCTTTTCGCTGCCGGATTTTGAGCAATTGCCCAGCAATCAAATCGCGTTGCTGCACCGTAGCGCAGGCAATTCCAACGACCGGGAAAGTTTTCTGCGGCGTTTGCTCAATTAAATTAAGCCAGTTGATGATTTGTCGCGCCTCGGCCTCGTTCGTTTTTGAAATTTCGTCGAACCGCCCGCCCACATTTTCAATGGCCGTCACGCCGTGCGCCGACAAATTCGACGGGATGCGTTTGAACGGTGTTTCGAAAGCAATTTTGTTAAAATCAATCCATTCCTCCGGGCAATGCTGATGCTGGTAATCCAAAGTGAGCGTTTTTGCCCCTATTTTTTTACAAAATTCCAAAATATCATCGTCGGCAAGCGGTGTCATGTCCTGTTTTGAATCGCCAAAAAGCACGATGTTTTTCGCCATTTCAAAAGCATGGTAGCCCTTTTGTTTCATGATATTGTGGCCTTCGTCCACCAAAATCAGGTCAAATTTCAGGTCAGAATTTCGCATCACATCCAGCGCAACGTTCGGCGGAACGAGCAAAACGGGCAGCGTTTCGGTCAACGCAAAAAGGTGTTTTTTAAATAAATTTTCGGCAGGCTGCGACGCAAAAAGTGTCCGGTTGTTTTTCCCAAACCACGTTTTGTAACTTTCGGGGTCTTCCGATTTCATTTTTTTGAGTGCCTCGACTTTCCGTTTTTGCCACATCGCGGCAATTTGAAAAGGCAATTTCCGCTGCAATTCGGGGTGGTTTTTGGACAAATTTTCCAAAGTCTCGTCGTCCCAAACCAGTTTTTCCGAAAACTCGCCCGTCAAAAGATGGTGCAAATACCAAGATTCAAAAGCCGCCACCCAATTTTTTGGCTTGATTTTGCAAAGTGCCGCGACCACTTTTTGCGACGCCGGGTCGAGCGAAAGCCAATGTTTTTGCCAAACATAAAAATCGGGGAAATCACGCAGGTAAAATTGGGTTTCCTCTAATTTTTCAATTTCACTTTCCAAAAACTGCTGGCGTTTCGGCACGGTCAACATTTCATGTTTTTGCTCGTCCAAATACAGGCCGGTTTGGTTAAAATCGGTCAAAAAAGTATCCAGTGAAGTTTCCAATTCGTGCACTTCATTTTTAAAATCAATGCCAAAATGGATGCTTTTTTGGTTCAAACGCCGCAAATCTTCGCGGACGGTCGCCGGGATCCGCTTGCGCCAAAGCCGCAGCGACGCATCAAAACTTTCCGTGATTTCCGCGATTTTTGGGATGTTCCGCAGGTCAAAATTGGCCGGAAAATCAAAATCAAAATATTTCCGCGAGGCGTGCATTTTCCGCATCGCATCAAAATCTTGGGCGATTTTCTCTTTTGCCGCCGTGATCTCTTTGTATTTTGAAGAAAAATTCGAGGCCAATTTTTCGGTCACCGAGGCTGGCGAAGCGAAATCTTGGCCGTAGCGATTGATTCCATCTTCCAAATTTTCGCGTACCCGTTTTGCTAAAATTGCCAATTTGGCATAATGGTCTGAATAAATTTCAGTTAATGATTCGGTGTAATCCGAAGATTTTGAAATGAACTGGTGGTGCAGCGCAGTCGCTTTTTCCAACAACATTCGGGTGTGCGCCCGCGCCAAACCGAGACCTTTTTCGGGGTTGTTTTCTGTAAAAAAATGGTTTTGAAGTTTGGAAAGCGGATGGCCGAGCGTCGGGAATTTTCGGAAAAGTGGCTCGCTCGACCGAATTGCCTCGGTGATTTTGTCAAATTCAGTTTTTGAAAATTCAAAATCCGAAGGCTGCAATTGGCTCAGCAACAACTCTTTCCCGACCGTTCGATTGGCCCGCATGAACCTGCCGACCGTCTCGCGGAACGATTGTTCGCCAAAAACCGGGGTGTGCAACGTTCGCCACGCCTCGTCCAATTTTTGGGTGTCGCGGCGGCATTTGTTCAAAAGTGTGGTAAAACTTTCGGCCTCGAACGGGTGCTTCGTCTTGTTTTCAGCCGCAGCGCGGAGCATGTCGGCCAACATCAAACTGTCGGCCTCGGTGTCGCGGATGACAAAACTGAGGTCGCCAAAACCTTTTTCCAGCAAAAAACGCTGCGCCCGGCGGAGCGCATTTAAATTATGGGAAACGACGAGGCATTTTTTCCCGTTCGAAAGTGCGTTCGAAATGATGGCTGAAATCGTGTACGTTTTGCCCGAACCCGATGCGCCTTCGACCACCGTCAGCCGATTTTCTTGGGCAGATTTCAAAACCTCACGCTGCGATGGGTCGAGCGGCAGCGCGGAAAATTGATGTTTCCAATCTTTAATTTCAGAGGCCAAAATTTCAACCTCGCCCGGAGCGACGTTTGCCATCGAAATTGGGACATTTGGAAAAATACCGAGCACGCCTGACCAGTGAATCACGCCCGTTTTTGCATAAAAATTGGCCTCGTTTTGCGACGGCATCGGCAAAATGCTCAACGTCAAACCCTGTTCTTCGAGACCCAAAAGCAGCCGGATTCCGTCCGAAAACTCGGACAAAATGGCCGTCGACATTTGCCGATTGGCGGCCAATTTCCTGATTTTTTGGTAAAAATTGGTGCCGTGCAACGCATCCACGAGGCGAAACAACGGATAATTCGGCACAATTTGGTGATGCGGCTGCCGCGAAATCGTCCAATTATCGGGATATTGCGGGTGCGGTTCGAGGCCGAGTTGCCAAAAAAACATCGGCGCAGCGATTTGATGCCCACCGATTTCAGCCAAAATAAATGGGTATCCGAAGCCAAAATTTTTCGAGCCAAAAACGCGCTCCCGGTTTTTCGATTCAAAATAAAAATGGTTGAACCACTCGGCTGCGGGGTGCGTGGTTTCGAGCTGGAACTCAAAATTGTGGTTTTCCAAAATCTCGCGCACGACTTTGACGGCCAGATTGTCCACATTTAAATTGAACAAATCGGAGGTGTCGGGCGATTTTGGCATCGCCGAAAGCCAAGCCAAAGCGGTTCGGCTGAATTGCGGCGGCTCGGCGGGCGGCGGCGCGAGGGTTGCGGGGTCAAAAATTTCGACCGGCGACTCGGTTTCGACGGCTATAATTTCTGAAATTTCTGAGGTTTGTTCGAGGACTGCTGATTGGTTTTCTTCTACCATGTTGTTTATTGTTGGATTTCCGCCGGGCTGGGCGGGTTAATTTTTTCAAATTGTAACTGCTTGCCACATAGTTCACAAAGAAGTTTTCACATAGGTTCACATAGATTTTTTATGGAAATCCTTTGTGAACCTATGTGAAAACTTCTTTGTGAACTATGTGGC
>JANNMS010000231.1:0-39117 GCA_031398055.1 Saprospirales bacterium
GGACACGGATTTTCACGGATTTATGTTTTTGAAAAATCCGTGAAAATCCGTGTCCAATCCTGCAAATCCGTGTCCCATTCTCCCAAAATTTAAAAATTTATGCAAAGATTTTGCCTTGCCCTCGACCTCAAAAATGACCCAGAATTGATTGCGGGTTACGAAAAATGGCACCGCGCTGTTTGGCTTGAAATTTTGGAATCCATCCGGGACGCAGGGATTTTGAACCTCGAAATTTATCGAGTCGAAAACCGCCTGTTCATGATTTTGGAGGCGGACGATGATTTTTCATTTGAAAAAAAATCGGCTGCGGATGCCTCAAATTTGAAAGTCCAGGAATGGGAAAATTTGATGTGGACGTATCAAAAGGCTTTGCCGGGGGCGATGCCGGGGGAAAAATGGAGGGTGATGAAGCAGATTTTTGCGCTGGATTGAAATGGGACACAAATGACACAGATTTTCAAACACAGATTTTCTCAGAAAAATTTATAGAAAAAAAATCTGTGTCATCTGTGTCCCATTTTACGCCGCTTTCGCCCCTTTCAAAACATACCAAACCACATAACTGAAACAGAAAAACGGCACGATCAAAGCCAATTTCATCCCGCCAATTTGGGAAAGTCCACCGGAAATTGGCGGCAAAACCGCACCGCCGACGATGGCCATGATGACCAGCGACGAGGCCAATTTGCTTTCCGCCGGTGGCAAATTTTTCGTAGACATTGCAAAAATGGTCGGGAACATAATTGACTGGCAGAAATACGTCAAACTGATGCACAAAACGCCCGTCAAACCTCCCGTCGCAAAAGCAACGACCACCAAAATCACGGCCAGCAAAGAATAATAAAGCATCACCCGCGTCGCCTCCATTTTGTACATCAAAGCCGTGCCGATAAACCGCCCCAACATGAAAAGCACGAGCGCGAACGAGGCATGAAAACCCGCAATTTGTTCGGGCGTCATCGTTTCGGTGGTTCGATAAATCGTTTGGACGATGCCAAAATGGTCGTTTTTTGCAAAATCCAATTTAAAATCCACAAAATATCCCCACAAAGTGGCCTGCGCCCCGACGTTGCAAAACTGCGCCAGCACGCCCAGCGCGAGGTGCCGGTATTTTTTTAAAATTTCAAAAATGCCCATCCCTTTGCCTTCCGCCACTTCTTCCTCCCGGCCAACTTCCGGCATTTTCGTTATCCAAAAAAGCAGAGCAACGCCCAAAACCAGCGCGGCAATCGCCAAATATGGGGTTTGAACCGACAACGCGGCCGCGTCTTTTGCCGCCGTAATTTGATCGGGCGACATGGTGGCGAGCATTTCCTTGGTGTATTCGGTTTTTGAAAAAATGAAAAGCGAGCCGATCAGCGGCCCCAAAATCAGGCTGATCCCGTTGAAAGATTGGGCAAAATTGATGCGCCGCGTGGCCGTTTCTTTTTCGCCCAAAACGGTGACGTACAGGTTGGCGGCAGTTTCCAAAAACGCCAGCCCCGAGGCAATCGTAAAAAGTGCGAACAGGAAAAAAGCATAAACCCGAACCTCGGCAGCCGGGTAAAAAAGCAGCGCACCGCCAGCGTACAAAAGCAGGCCAGCCAAAATTCCACGTTTGTAGCCCCATTTTCGCATGAAAATGCCTGCCGGAATGGCCATCACAAAATAGCCGAGGTAAAAAGCAGAATCCACGATGCCTGCCTGCAAACGGTTCAAATCGAGGGCAAATTGGAAGTGGCGGATCAATGAACCGTTCAAACTATTGGCCAGTCCCCACAAAAAAAACAGGGAACAGACCAGCGCGAACGGCACGAAATATTGGTTTTTTGAAACAGAGGTAGAGTTGTTGGACATAAAAATTGGTTTGGTTCCACAGAGGTTCGCAGAGAAAAGGAGGGCGCAGAGTTTTTTCCTCCGTGCCCTCCTTTTCTCTGCGAGCCTCTGTGGAACATAAAAATGATGATGAAACGAGCAGCAATTTTATTGAAAAAACCTTTTCTGCGTACCTTCCCCGCACATTTTTGAAAAAGAGAACAACCAAATGGCACCTCAATTCGATCAAATCAAGTCCAAAATGTCGCTATTCGAGAAATTAGAAAGGGAACTGCACCTAAAACAGTTGCAAATCAATTCTTTGCAAGCCATCACGCAGGCCATCAACAACAATGTGGCTGCTGAAGGCCTGTTCAAAATGTACGAAAGTTTTTTGGAGTTCGAGATGGGCATCAGCAAAACCGCCTTGTTTTTTCGAGACCATAAAGTTTGGAAATGCGAGGCCTCGGTGGGCATCAAATCTGAAATGTTGGAGCAAGATTTTGGCGACGAACTTGCCCAGTTTTTGAACCCGACGCAGTTGGCCGAGTCGCAGCACCCGCTTTTTGGGCAATTTGATTTGGTCATTCCCGTCCGGCACAAACGCGAGGCACTGGCTTATGCTTTCGTTGGCGGTTTTTCGGAAACCGATGACGTATATAATAAGGTGCAGTTTATCACAACCATCACGAATATTATCGCGGTGGCGATTGAAAACAAACGGCTTTTTAAAGAGCAATTGCGGCAGCAAATTTTCAATCGCGAGGTCGAATTGGCCGCCGAAATCCAACAAACTTTGATTCCCACGCGCCTGCCCTCGGGAAAATATTACCAACTTTCGAGCATTTACAAACCCCATTTTGCGGTCGGCGGCGACTATTTTGATGTCGTCGAATTTCCGGGCGAAAAACTCACTTTTTGCATCGCCGACATCACTGGGAAAGGCGTTTCGGCGGCTTTATTGATGGCAAATTTTCAGGCCAGCCTCCATTCGCTCGTCCACCGGTTGCCGACGCTCGAAGAAATTGTCGAAGAAATGAACCGCGCCGTTTTTCGCGTGACGCGCGGCGATAAATTTATCACCCTTTTTCTCGCAAAATACGACGCGCCGACGCGCACTTTGCACTACGTCAACGCTGGGCACACGCCCCCGTTTTTGGTGATGAACGGCGAGGTGGTGCGTTTGAAAAACGGGACGACGGTTTTGGGATTCATGCCAGAATTGCCGTTTTTGGAAATCGGTGGCGTTTGTTTGACCGAAGAGGCCTTGATTTTTACTTACACCGATGGCCTGACAGATGTTTTGAACCCCGACGGCGAGGAATTTGGCGATGAAAATTTGGAAACATTTTTATTGGAAAATGCCAGTTTGCCTGCAAAAACACTCAACTCAAAACTGTTGGAATTTGTGGAAAAATATCGTGAAAACCACCCGTTTCCGGATGATATCACCGTTTTGAGTTGCAAGGTTTTTTGATTTGACACATAGTTCAAATAGGGATTTTCACATAGAAAAAATAGGGATTTAGTTCCAAAACTATGTTTTCTATGTGAAAACACCTATCTGAACTATGTGTCAAAAAACACACAAATAATCAATTTTTAAAATTTTTATGAGACAACTCCTCCCCGTCTTTTTTCTTTTGTCAATTGCAATTTCAATTTTCAATTGCCAATATTTTTCGGCCAAAAACAACATCAAAAAGTTCTATTTCCCCACCGAAAACCTGCGGGAAGGGAAAATTTATGAATACCAAAGTTTGAACGGCGACACAGCCGAGCGCGAATATTGGCATTTGAAAAGCATGAAAACCGACACGGGCGAGTACCTCGTGACCACTTTTTACGACCGCTATTTTAAAATCAACCAGATTTTGAAAGAGAAAATCGTGGACAACGGCTCGGTGGCAAAATCCCTCAAATTGTACGAAGTGGATTACAAAGAAGGCGTTCAATTTATCATCGAACCGACGCTCGAAGCGGGCAATTTGTTCCCGTTCGAGGTGACCGACAGCACGGGCGTTTTTTTGTACAAACTCCATTATTCGATGCCGAACGACCCCGAATCGAAAATTTATTTGATTAGAAATCGTCGTTTTGGCGGTGCTGCGCCTGACTTTTCATTTAAAAATCAAAAACTGAAAACCATCAGTTTTAAATTGGTAGAAATTCTTGGCCACGAAAAAGAAGGCTCAGCCGAAGGTCAGGCGGTCGGGGAAGAATGGTACGCCGAGGGCATCGGGCTGGTTCAATTTATCAAAAGTTTGGGGCGCGGCAACCACAATTTTACCCGCGAATTTCGGCTGGTCGATATTTATCCGATGTCGGAATTGGAAAAAAAAGCGCGGGTAAATTTGATGCCGAAGGAAAAATAGAAATTGATTTCAATGAAAAATAAACTGCTCGTTCTACTTTTTTTGCTGGCCGGTTTTTCAAACCTCGCCGCCCAAAAACTCACTGAAAATGCCAAAATCAGTCTGATGACCGTCGCGCCCGGCGACGAAATTTACTCGATTTTTGGGCACAGCGCGATCCGGGTGAACGACCCCGTTTTGATGCTCGACCGATGCTACAATTATGGCACTTTTGAATTTGACCAACCCAATTTTTTGCTCAAATTCTGTCGCGGAAAACTCTTGTATTATCTCAACATCGAACCAACGCGGGCATTTGTCAACAGTAATTTGTACGACCGACGCGCGATGCAAGAACAAATTTTAAACCTCAAAACCGACCAAAAACAACGCCTTTTCGACCTTTTGGAAGAAAACGCGCTGCCCGAAAACAAAAATTACAAGTACGATTTTTTCTACGACAACTGCGCCACCCGCATCCGCGACATCGTAAAAGAGGGTTTTTTCCACCAGATTTATTTTGATTCGACGGGTCTGGAACGCGGGAAAACGATGCGGCAATTGCTGAAACCGTACCTCGCGGATTTTCCCTGGACTGATTTTGGGATTGACTTGATTTTGGGTTTGCCCGCCGACAAAATTGCGACCGCCGAGCAGTGGATGTTCCTGCCCGACCACGTCCACCACATTTTTGGAAAAACAAAAATCGAGGAAAACCAGCCGCTCGTGGCTTCGGAAAAACCACTTCCGGACGGCGGTTTTCCGCCCCGCCCGGCAGCCCGAAAAACAGATTTTGTGGATAATTTTTTCGGAAACCCGTTGTGGGTGATGTGTTTTGTGGCACTGCTCGGTTTTTTGAGCATGGCCAATCCGCGAACCGAGCGCGTTTTTGATTTCATTTTTTGGCTGGTTTTGGGCATCGCCGGGCTGGTCATGTTCTTGCTTTGGGTTGCGACCGACCACTCTGCCACGAAAATGAACTTCAATATTTTGTGGGCATTGCCGACGCACTTGTTGTTTTTTTGGAAAAATCGCCGCTCGGAATTGACCGACAATTATTTTGTTGGGGCAGCAATCTTGGCCGCGCTGGCCGTCGTTTTTTGGGCTTTTTTGCCGCAGGAAATGCCAAACGCGGCTTTGCCGCTAGCGATTTTGGTGGTGGCGAAAGGGCTTTTCAGAAGGTTCTGGAAAGGAAATTGAGCCTAATTTTCAATTGGGCTGTCCCGGTTCGACCGCATTCATCCAAAGGTTTGCATTCGCAAGCATATCGTTCAATTGTTTGATAAATTCCTTTTTCAAATGTTGGTATTGCCGGACAAGCAACTCACTGCCCAACTGGCGGGCATCTTGAACTGACCGCTCAGCAATTTGAATTTGCAGAATTTGATGTGCTATTGCTTCTGCCATTGAAACTAATTTATCGTCTTTTACCATGATTTTAGAAATTTAATTTGAAGATACCCTTTTGGGCGATAAAAGTCGTTGTCAATTTTTCGTCCCAAAATGTACCGATTGTCCCAATCCGTTTTTAATTTTTGAAGCGTTTCAATTCGAGCATCTTCTGGTTCGTAATCAGGCAAAATGTAGCCATCCAAACCCAAATGCTCGGTAGAAAATGTCCAAAATTTGTCCAGCGATTTTGATTTTTCTTTGAGATGGTAAACATCGGGCAAAAAAGTTACAAAATCAATGTCCTTTGGATGCTGTTTTTGTGTAACAAAACTGCCGTCAATCCAATGTGTGAAATAAGGGAAAATTTCACGCTGAAAATCAAAAATCCAGTCCATATAATTTTCAAACAACCGTTGCCTCGTGTTCGATTTTGGAAAAGCATCCACGAAAAACTGTCGAAATTCATCCAAAGTGGTTTCAATTCTTTTCGCAGGTTTCAGGTACCCGTTTTCATCAAATTTTAGCATTTGGAGGGGATTTTGGTTCAAAATTAAAGTTATTTTCAAAAATTGGCAGGCGTTTGCCCAGATTTTCTGTTACCCAAATCCACGTTCACCAAAATTGCCATCGCGATAAAAAAGAACGACCCGATTTTATCCGTCTCCACAAAATCGTTCATCAACATCAAAAGTGCAATCAAAATGAAAGACAAAGTTGCCGCGACAGCCATCCGCCGCCGCGCCGGGTCGTGGGTTTGATGGTAAATTTTTTGCCCGAACAGCATCACCGAAACCGTCAAAATCAGGAAAATAAAAATCCCAAAAACACCCTGCTCGACCATCGTCATCAAATAATAACAGTGGATCCCCGATTTTTCGGGGTTGTCCGAGACGTAGGTTTTGAAACTCGTGACCGTGAATTTTTTATAAAAAAAGTAAAAAGTACCGGGGCCATAGCCCGTCAGCGGTCTTTCAGAAATCATGTACGAAGCCGCAACCCAACGATAAACACGCTCCATAATTGAAATATCTTCCAATTTTGTAGTGGCTTCCAGCAGATTGTCAAAAGTTTTGTGGGTAACGGTATTTTGGAAATCGGGGGCAAAAAGCATGAAATTATCGCGGCTCGTCACCCAGCCCACGAAAAGCGACGCGGCGAGGCCAAAAACCAAAAGTGCCGTTTTCAAAATCTTCCGACGAATGCACCAGTACGCCAAAATCGCGACGACCAACGCAACATAGGCCGCACGGGTGTAGGCAAAATTTATCCCAACCAACAAAACCGCGATGCCCAAAACCAGCACAAACCATGGCCACGAAAACCGCCGGTACCAATAAGTTGCGAACCACAAATACGGCAAAAAAATCGCCAAAACGCAAGCGTACATCACATGGTTTCGGTAAAACGGGCCCATGCAATAATTGGTCGTTTCAAAAGAAAAACCCGACGGCGCGTGCCGCACCAAAACGCGCAACACCGTGAAAATCAATGGAATAAAAAACGCCCAGACCAATTTTTTGTAATCTTTTTCCGAGTCCAAAAGGTGTCCGGCGAGAAAATAAAACACCACGACGTACCAGATTTTTGCCAAAAAAAACTTCAACGACACCACAAAATCCTGCGAAATCACGACGGTAAAAAACATCCAACCGAGGTGCGCGAACAACAAAATCGTCAATCCGTGCCGCAAAAACCGCCCATCCACGGACTTCCAATTTTTCAAAAACCAAAAAATGGAAACCAAAAAAAGCAGCCACATCAACGGTTCGCTCGGTAAATCTGTCCCAAAACTTCCGATGTTGAACTCAATCGAAATCGGGATTGCCGCCATCAAAATATAGAAAATCGGGCGAAAATCAACCACCGCCAGCCAGCCCAAAAGCAGTGCGGCGGGCAGCAAAAGCACTTCGTCCATGCCAAATTTTATGGAAATTCCGCAGCAAATCAGGCTGAAAACTGCCACCAAACCGACCAGCCAACGTTGTGGATGGTTTTTTGGCAAGGCCAAAAAATGGGCGAGCGGACGAGTTGCATTTTCGAATCGGAACATAAAAAAACGGCTGGAAAGAAGCAAAGAACGAACCCCCGACCCGAAAAACCAAAAAAACCAATTTGCCAAACCCCCGACATTTTCCCTTGATATTAAAAAAAAATATTTTTTGAAGCATTGCAAAATCGAAAACCCATCTACATTTGCCCCAGCCGAAAGGCACTTTTTGAGTTTCTTTTAATCCGCGTGCTTTCCGAAGTACATTTTTTTTAACCGATAATTTTCATCCCATGTTCTTATTAATTTTTGCGCTTTGCGGCTCTCTGCCCATTTTTTTGCGCTCCGTTCCAGCCTTGCAGGCTGCTCCACTTTTCCAGAAAAAAAGAAAATCTATTTTGCCACGAAGGTGAGTTTTCGCCTCCGGTGGTTTTTTTATGCCCATTTTTCATTTGAAAATATAGGCAGTCGTCTGCGTTGACCATCCGCTGTCAACCGCCCGGCGACCATTTCTTTAATCAATTCTTACACAACCAATTGTTATCCCATGCACGCATCTTCCGCTTTTTGCCGAAAAGGCAAACAGGCAACCGCCGATAATCCACCAAAACCCCAATTTCCCAATTTCTCGATTTCCCGATTTCCGTTTAATCTTCCCTCCGTAAAAATTACCACCTGTTTTTTTGGGTGGCCTGCCGTTTTGGTCATGTTGGCCGTTTTTTCGCCCGTGTTTTTGCGTTCGCAATGCACGATGGTTTGTGAAAATCTGGTCAATGTTTCCCTCGACCAAAACGGCCAGGCTACCATCACTCCCGAAATCGTCGCTCAAAATCCGTACAATCCAAACAATTGTCAGCCCACTGGCCCGCAATTTTTCGAGGTCACGGTGATGACTTCCGGCGGCCAAACCATCCCGACCTCGCCCGTCGTTTCATGCCAAAATCTCGGCGCGACCCTCACTGTAAAAGTAAAACACCTGCCCTCCGGCAATTCCTGCTGGGGCAATATCCACGTCGAAGACAAACTACCCCCTGTTTTCGCGTGCCTTGATAAAACGGTGAGTTGCAACACCGCCGACCTCGCCCCGACTAATCCGGTGGTCGGCCAGCCGACCGTTGCCGACAACTGCGACGTGAACGTAAGTCGTTCATTCTCAGATAGTTTTACCGATGTGCCGTGCGGCCAACTCGTCAACGGCTTGATTCTTTCTACTTATTTGACCCGAAATTGGACGGCCGTGGACGACTCTGGAAATTCCTCGACCTGCGTCCAACATATTTATTTGGAGAAAAAATCGCTCGCCGATATCGTTTGGCCAGCCGATTTGGACGACGTCGCCGCGCCTTCTTTAAATTGTGTCAACCCAAATTCCACGCCCACGAACACCGGAAAACCACAAATTGACGCTCGTCCAATTGACGGTTTTTGCGAGTTGTCGTACAATTTTCAAGACCAAAATTTGCCGATGTGCGGCTCTGCGAAAAAGATTTTGCGAACATGGACGGTTTTGGAATGGTGCAACAATGCCATCGCAACGCATTTGCAAATCATCGAAATCAACGATTTCACGCCGCCCGTTTTCGCTTGCCCGGCAGATTTTACGGTAAATACCAATTTTAATGATTGTTTGGCGACCGTGAATTTTCCAGCAATTCCAGTGTCGGACGATTGCAGCCCGACGGTTTCTGTAAAAATCACGTCCGCCGTCGGTTCGGTTTCTGGAAATGGCGGAACGCTCGCCGGCATCCCAATCGGTTCGCACTCAATTGTTTACGAGGCAAAAGATTTGTGTGGAAATACAAAAACCTGCTCGCTGGTTTTGAAAATCGAAGACCAAATTCCGCCGAACGTGATTTGCCGCGCCGCGCTCGTCGTCGGTTTGAACAACACCGGCACGGCAAATGTCCCGGCAAAAAACATCGACAACGGCAGTTTTGACAACTGCACCGCCGCCGCCGCGCTCGTTTTTTTGGGCAAAAAAATGCAGGACACGGCTTTTTCCCAAAAAATAAAGTTCGATTGCTCGCATGTCGGCACGCCGCAGACCGTGATTTTGCGGGTTTTGGACGCCGCCGGAAATGAAAATGAATGCATGGCGACGGTTGATGTGCAGGACAAATTGCCGCCGACCCTCGTTTGCCCCGCCGACCAGACCGTGAATTGCGATATTTTTTCAATTTCAAATCTCGCGCAGCACGGCGCGGCGACGGCTTTGGACAATTGCTCGGCGGTGGTTTTGGAAGAAATCGCGCCGATTATCAATCTTTCGAGTTGCAATGCCGGGACGGTTTTGCGCCGTTTTCGGGCGACCGACGCGGGCAGTTTTTCATCAAATTGCACCCAAAAACTGACCGTCGTCAACAATCAAGCATGGAATGGCGCGGCCAACATTACTTGGCCGACCGATTTTACAAAAAACGGCTGCGCGACAAATCCGACCAGCCTCGCGCCCGACAGCCTGCCCGTCGGGTCGAATTTTCCAAAATTTCAGGGACAAAACGCCTGCAACACTGTGGCTTACTCTTTTTCGGACGAGGTTTTTCAAATCGCCCCGCCTGCCTGTTTTAAGATTTTTCGAAAATGGAAAGTCGTGGATTGGTGCGTTTACAACACCAATTTGCCGAACGGTGCGGGGCAGTGGACACATTTCCAAACGATTACGGTGATGGACAATCAGCCGCCCGTTTTTCAAAATCCGCCTGCCGAAATCACGGTTTCGCTCGGCGACGATTGCAAAACGACGGTCAATTTGCCCGTTTTGACGGCGATTGATTGCGCTCCGAACCCAACAATTACGGTTTCGAGTTCGCTCGGCGTGGGTTTTGGGCCATTCCAAAATGTGTCGGCTGGCGAATTTTTGGCAAATTACAAAGCCACCGACGGCTGCGGAAACGTGGCGATTCATCATTTGAAAATCACGGTCGCCGACAAAAAAACACCGACCGCAATTTGCCACAACGGATTGACAATCAACCTTATGGCTACCGGAACGACCTCGATTTGGGCAAAAGATTTTGACGTGGCGAGCACCGATAATTGCACGGCGGCGGCGGATTTGAAATTTTCATTTTCCCAAAACATCCTCGAAACGGGCAAAAATTTCGACTGCCAAAACCTCGGCACGAACGTCGTGGATGTTTGGGTGACGGACGCGGCTGGAAATGGCGCGTTTTGCTCGACCTATATTTTGGTGCAAGACCCGTCGGGCGCGTGCAGCCAACCGACCGCGACCGTTGCCGGCGCGATTTCGACACCCGCGGCGAAAAAATTGGCGGGCGTCACCCTGCGACTCGACGGGACAAACGCCCTGCCGCCGCTCGTCACCGACACGACCGGTTCGTTCGCGTTCCCCGGGCTGCCGGTCAACATTCCGTACACTTTGACGCCCGAAAAAACGGGCGATTGGCTCAACGGAATCACGACCTACGATTTGCTTTTGATGTCGCGGCACATCCTCGGCGTGACCGAATTTATCTCTCCTTTTACAATCATCGCTGCCGACGTAAACGGCTCTAAATCGGTGACAACCAACGACATAGTTATTTTAAGAAAATTAATTCTTGGGATTATCGACACGCTGCCCGTCGGAAAATCATGGCGTTTTGTGGATGCTGCCTTCCCATTTTCCGACCCAAAAAATCCGTTCGCGAGTCCATTTCCAGAGTCAAAATATTTTGCCCCGCTGCAACCCTCCGGCGGCCTGGCAGATTTTACTGCGATAAAGATTGGTGACACCAACGGCAATGCTTCGACCAGTTTTTCGACTTCCACCGATGACAGGGACGAGGTTGCACCGTTGGTTTTTTTCATTGAAAATCAACAAGTTAGGGCTGGCGAACGGGTCGCGGTGCGGGTTCGTGCCGAAAATTTGGAAGGCATCGAGGGCTATCAATTTTCATTAAATTTTGATGCCGAGGCACTCGCGGCGGACTCGGTTTCTGGTTTTGATTTGGAAAATTTGACGGCTGCGAATTTCAATTTTTTGAAAGAAAAATCAACGGTGGTTGGAAACTGGGAAAACCCGTCGGGCGAGACATATTTGGTTGAAAACCAGATTTTTACAATAAATTTTACGGCAAAAAAAGATGGTCAAATTGTTGATTTTTTGGATTTGAAAAATGAAAATTTGGAGGGAAATTTTTCGAAAAAACACCTCCCAAAATCTGAAAGTTACCGTGCCGGAAAAGTCGCGCCGCTCGAATTTCGGATGATTGAAAATGAAAAATCAGAGGCTGGAATTTCGATGCCGAAAATTGAAATGGAGATTTCGCCAAACCCAGTTTTTGAAAAAGTGCAGGTTTCTATTTTTTCAAAAAATGAAAAACCATTTTCTGAAAAAACGGCTTTTCTGACGGTCGCCGATTTGAGTGGGAAAATCATTTTTGAAAAAACGCTTTCGATAGAAAATGGCTCGCAAAGTGTTGAAATTCAACGAGATGAATTTCCGGGCGGTGGTGTTTTTGTTTGTCGGATGGAGATTGGCGGGGAGGTTTTGAGCAAAAAAATCGTGGTTTTTTGAGTTTTTAAAACCACTAAAAAGACAATTTTAGACTTAGCTTCATAGGCAATTTGCCCGGTTGAAATGTCAACCGGGCTTTGTTTTTTTACTCGGTTCTAAATTTTTCATGGTGCAGCGGTAATAATTTTGGGTGCTCAAACATGAACGGACATTATTTTTCACCCTTTAAATTTAAACTGAAAATGCAAAAGAAAATCTTTTCGAGCCTGATTGCTTTTTTCGCTGCGGCGACCCTTGTTTTTTGTCAAAATGAGGAGGCTGTCGGCGTGGCTCCGCAACCTTATGTTGACTGGACAAGCGTCGGAAAAGTCAAAAAAATTGATGCCAATGGCAAAATTTACTTTGATAATAATGCGACCCGGCAGGTTTTCAATTTCAACGAGGGTCATTCGGCAGTCTTTTTTATGACCCGGCATGCCGAAAAACAACCCGAAACTGCTGCGAACCCCGACCCCGAACTCACCGACGCGGGAACGAAACGTGCCAAACTCTTGGCTAAAATTTTACATTCGGTACATCTGCGGAAAGTGTCTTCGACCGACACCCGCCGGACGAAAGCGACGGCTCGGCCAACGGCATCTGACCAAAATTTGGTTACTGAGATTTACAGTTTCAACGCTCAGGAAAACTATGTTGCCGGATTGATTGCGAACGGTGGCCGAGGCCGGAAACATTTGTTGGTCGGACATGCCAATACGGTGTCGCCGCTCGTCAATTATTTAATCGGGACGCCGCTGGTGAACGATTTGAACTCTTTTGATAACCTTTTTATCGTCGTGGTGCCAAGTGTCGGGAACGGGCGGGTGTTTCATGTAAAATATTGAAAATCAATTTTTTACTAAAAAAGAAAGCCCAGTTGGAATTCCAACTGGGCTTTCTTTTTTCAATATCTCTTTATCGAAACAGGCATGTTGTTATCATAATTGCCAGAAAGCACGGGTGTTTGGGCATTCCCAGTGTATTCCCGAACTTTTCCAAAAACGTATTTATAAATTTCATCGATGGTCACGATGCTGTCTTTGTTCGTGTCCGCGCCACCTTTCAAACCTTTCAAAAGGTAGTGGCTGAAAACGCCCTGCCGCAATCCGTGATCTTCCAACGAAAGTTCTTCGCCTTTCGATGACATCAAAAGTGCCGTGCCGCCGTCCGTATTTTCAAAAGCCTCGTAATATTTGTCCAAAGTCACGGCAACTGGGCCACGTGCCACCAAACCTTCTTGCAAAGTGCCCGAATGGCAAGCATCGGCGATACAAAGTTTGTGTTTTGCCTTACTTTCTTGAAAAATGCGTTTCACCTCGTCGTGCCGGAGTTTGTTGTTGTAGCCATCAAAATCGACCGGCAAAAAACAACCTTCAAGGCCATGACCACTGAAATACATCATCACCACGTCGTTCGCATCGGCTTTTCCAAAAGTTTGGCGCATCGCACGCAGGATATTTTCGCGGGTCGCGGCTTCGTCGATCAAAACGGTCACCTGCTCTTCGGGCAGCGCACCGCCCTCTGGGCTTTTCAAAAAAGCGAACATTTGGTAGGCATCGTCGTCCGTAAATTTCAAATTTGGCATGTGGCTGTATCGTCCGACGCCGACGATGACAGCCCAAATTTTTACTTTTTTGCTGGCATCCACGTTGACCGGCTCGTCGCCGTCGGGCATCGTTTCGGGGGCATCCAATTCTTTGACCGGTGAGCCGTTCATCCAAGTTGCACCGTAAACCCGGCCACTTGCAAAATACATCACGCCGTCGCCGTGCGGTGCATTTCTGCCCCAATTTCCGACATATCGGTCACCATTTATGTAATAACACGTGCCATTTCCATCCGGGTAGCCATCTTTAAACCCGCCAATCCATCGCGAGCCGTCGGGGTAATCGAAGTAACCTTGGCCACTTTTGCAGTGCGTCGTGCCGCAATTTCGCATGCCAGCCACTTCCATTTTTGAATTGCTCGGCTTGGCCGTTTCGGTTTCGACAACCGCAATTTCAGAGGACGGTGAAGTTTTGTTGACCAATTCTCCGTTTGCCCACGAACCTTCGACGGTCAGGCCATTTGGTTTTACCAATTTACCTAAACCATCTTTTCGGTTGTCTTTCCAGCCGCCGATATATTTCGCGCCGTCGGGGTAAAACATCGTGCCTTGCCCCTGAAAACGGCTATTTTTGAAGTTGCCTTCGTACCGTTCTTTGGTTTTGAAATAATAAACGCCCGTTCCGTTCGGCGATTCATTTTCCCACCGACCGACGTATTTATCGCCATTTTCGTAGCGCATTGTGCCATTTCCGGCAATCCGACCGCGTTTGAACTCGCCATCGTACTGGTTTCCGTTGCGGAAAGTCATTTTCCCCAAACCCTCGCGGATGCCGGTGCGCCATTCGCCGTTGTAAATATTTCCATTGGAAAAATCCATTTTGCCCGCGCCGTGCGGTTTGCCGCTGTAAAATTGGCCTTCATATTTTGCACCGCCAGAAAAACGGAAAATACCCGTGCCGTTTTGGCAATTGCCGGAAATGCATTGCGCGGTGAGGAAATTCGTGTTCAAAAAAAGAACGACAAAAAGTGTCGGAAGCAGCATGAAATGACCCTTCATCATGTGAGGTAGTTTTTAAGAAGATTCAGAAAAGAAGTCGAAAGGAATAAAAACGGAGTAAAAAGAAGGGTGCAGTTTGGAAAAGTAGTTTGGTTCAAAAATTCGTTGGGCAAAAGTATCACTGAACCCTCCGCTTGCTGTTTTGGGATTAAAAATTTAACAGTTTTGAGTTGGCCTTTTTATTTGAAAAGAAAACAAAAAGTCACCGCAAAATATTGTCAGCCCAATTTTTTGGACTAAAAATTTGACTACCTTTGCCCACCAATTTTTGATTTATCAAATTGATTCTCAACTGTTTACCAAATTAATTAAGACGATGTTAAAAAATTTTTTGATGCTCTCAGCCATCACTTTTTTGATGGCTTCCTGCGGCGGCGACTGCTGCAAAACGGATGGAAAAACGGAAACTTCCGCAACCGATGCCCAATCCGATGGCAAACATTTTGGTGAAATTATCACCGCTGAAAATGCCATGCCGTTCGATGAATTATATGGAAAAATGGCTTCGACGGATTCCTTGCCGATGAAAGTCATGGGCACGGTCGGTGAAGTTTGCCAGAAAAAAGGTTGTTGGATGACGCTCGTCCCCTCCGACCCGAAGGCCGAACCGATGCGCGTAACTTTTAAAGATTACGGCTTTTTTATGCCAAAAGATTTGAGCGGGAAAAAAGTGGTGGTCGATGGTTTTGCCCGTACCGAAACGACTTCAGTAGAAACTTTGCGCCATTTTGCGGAAGACGGCGGCCAATCGAAAGCGGAAATTGAAAAAATTACGGAGCCGAAAAAAGAGATCAGTTTTGAGGCAACTGGGGTAGTCATCATAAATTAACTATGAACTATGAACTATGAACTATGAACTATGAACTATGAACTATGAACTATGAACTATGAACTATGAACTATGAACTATGAACAAAACATGTGCTGTTCATAGTTTATAGTTCATAGTTCATAGTTAATTTAAGATTACCACCTTCGCAACCACCGCGTCCGGCACATCAAAACTCGCCGAACTCGTCGCGAAAATCAGGTAAACGCCCGACGCCGCACGTTTTCCGTTGTAATCGCGGCCATCCCAAACAGCCTGCCCGCCGAGCGATTTTCCTTCAAAAATAAGATTTCCAGCCACGTCCGTGATTTTTACGTTGGCATCTCGCGCAAGACCGTAAATCGCAATCGGCCCATCGTAATCTGGGCGCACTGGATTTGGGTAGGCATACGGTTCGCGGGTGTTGACTTTTCCGCCGACGGTCGCTTCGGTTCGCAAAGTTTGCAGGCCATTTTGCGAACCAATCCAAACTTCGCCGTTTTTTGGATTGATTTCGATGTCCACAATTTCATTGGAAAAAAGCGGCGAATTGGTGTTTGTAAACTTCTCAACCTGCGCATCGCCGCTCGGCGAAATGACAAAAATCCCGTTCGTCGTGCCAAACCATTTTCGGTTCGCGCCGTCCACCGCTGCGGTCATAATATTCTCAGTTTCAAGCAGATAGCCGTTGAAATCATCGATATTCAAAATGCGCCGCGAGCCTTTGCAATTTTCATCAAAAACATTCGAGCCGCATTCAAAACTCACCACGCCCTGCTGCGTCCCGACCCAAACATCGCCGTCCAAATCAACCGTCAGGCAGTTCACCGTGTTCGTCGGCAGCACGGAATTTGAAGAAGAAATCAAACGGTAACGGTCGTCGCTCGGCGAATCGAGGTCGCTGCCACTGTCAAAAACCATCACGCCACCGTTGAAAGCGACCACAAACCATTTGTAACCATTGCCATCGACCACGACTTGCAGCAAATTGTTAGCCGGAGCGCCCGAAAAATGGGCAAATTTTCCATCCGATTTCAAAACGGCAATCGGCGAAGACGCATCGTAATTTGAAATCCAAAGATTTTGATTTTCATCAAAAGCCAAACCGCCGATGGCCGTCCTGCCTGCTCCCGATGCGCCCGCGCCCTGCAAAGTCGAATTATTTTGGGTAAAACATTTTACCGCGCCAGCATTGTTTTCAATCAAACCGCCGACCCAACTTCCGGTGTAAAAAATGTCCGAATTTTCAGGGTTCGCGGTCACTTTCCACATGTCGGCGTAGCAATCGCCGTCCTGCAATTCCGGATTTGTCGCCACTGAAAATTGCGACCATTGCCCATTTTCATAAATCAAAACGCCGTCGCGGAAATAAACCGGGTTGAGTTGCGACGGTGGACCGGGCGTGGCGACGAAAACTTTTTCGCCAGACAAATTAATTTCAGAAATTTTTGGGCTGGCCGGCGAGTTGAATTTGAAACGCTCGCAGTCGTTTTTTTCCAAATCAAAAAACCTGAAATCGTCAGAATCATCAGCCAACCAGAATTTTTTCGAACCATCGGTCGGCGACGCTCCCGAACCGTCTTCGACGCCGTAAAATGGTTTCGAGGCCGAACACGTGGAGTAAATTTGTTCGGTTTGGCCGCCCGGCTGACGATATTCTACCTCGCCATCGTATTGTTCTTTCCAGCCGATGACCAAACCAGAGCCTTCGGTGGTCAGATAAATCACATCATTTTTGGGGTGCGTTTTTACGATTTCCAAAGTCGAACCATCGAAACGGTACAACTTTTTTTCACTGCCAAAAAACAAAGAACCATCAAAACTGGCCATCGCCGAAACGGAATAATCGCCCGGAAAACCTTCCGCTGCGTCGAGCAAATTCCATTGTCCAAAATCGGCGGGCGTCAAATTGTCGGCAGCCAAAGTGTAAATTCCTTCGTTCGTTCCGAGGTAAAATTTGTTTTGAAAAATCGTGAAATTCCGCACCGGTGTGCCCGTAAAAATGGTGTATTCCACTTCCTCGCGGTCGAGATTGAGTTTTACGACGCCAAAACCGCAGGACAAAAAGGCGTTTTTTCCTTCGAAAAAGACATCGTAGATTTTTTTGTCGCCCTGCAAACCGATGTTTTTTTTGATAAAAGGCAGGTTGATGACTGAGCCGTCGGTCGGATTCCACAAGTCAATATTTGAATTTGAATAGGCAATCAACAACAAATTCGCAGCCCGGTTGAACCGAACGAGGCCAACGCCGATGTCGCTCAAACCTTCGACTTTTGTCAAAAAACGCGGCGAAAAATCCGATTTATCCACCTCGACCACCGCCCATTCCGTCGAAAAATAGGCGTGCGTTGCGCTCGTCGAGACATATTTTCCAGATCGCCACGGCAGATGCTGTTGCCACTGGCCGATTTTCAATTGAGAAATCGTGTCGTTTTGGGAAAAAAGGGCATTTGCCGAAAGGCAAATCAAAATGGCGAGGAACGGAAAAAAGCGAATTTGCATGAAAGTATTTATTTGTGTTTTGGATGCTTTTGGGGTTGGGGCGGTTGCCAGCGGTGGGATTTTTTTGAAAGTCTTGCTAATTTTGGAGAGAAATTTACAACCGGCGAGGCTTACATTTTCTGGCGTTGATTTCCCCGGTTCGATTTTATTGGAAAATATATTTTTAAAAACTTGCCAAACCGAATGGCAGAAAGTTACCTTCGCCGCCACTTTTGAAAGCAAAGTAAAAATCAAAAATGTTAGGGTGCTTAGCTCAGTTGGTTCAGAGCAGCTGCCTTACAAGCAGCGGGTCAGCGGTTCGAATCCGTTAGCGCCCACGAAGACCTCCCAATTTTGGGGGGTCTTTTTATTTTTGGGCAAGCTGAAATGCTCGAAAGTTGTAATTCAAATCAACCCACACGACCGCGCAATCCCCACCACCCCAACCAAAATCCAAAAAACATTCAACACCGTGTACGCCCGGTCTTTTTTCAAAATGGCGCACCATGATAATAATATGGCGTCCATCGTATTGAAAGTCCAAACAAACAAAAACGGGCTTTTCGGCCCCAGCCAACTGACCAAAGTAAAACTAAAAATCCGCATCATCACCCCAATCATTTCCAACACGCGGAGATTTCGAAAGACAAATTGATTGAGAATTTTCATTTTTTGTCCAAAAAGAAGTTGCCGATTTTTGGGCATCGTTTTTTCGATTTTTCAATCAATATGATTTCGCAAACAAAACCCGCCGTGCCGATGGCTTGCCGGTCAAAATACATTTTCCATTTTCATCGGACTCCATATTTAAAGGAATGCAGCGGATGGTGGCTTTCGTTTTTTCCTTAATTTCCTTTTCAGTTTCAGTCGTGCCATCCCAGTGGGCATAAATAAAACCGCCTTTATTTTCCAAAATCTCCACAAACTCGTCCCACGAATCCACTTTCGTGATGTGCGAATCGCGGTGTGCTTTTGCTTTTTCAAAAAGATTCTTCTGGATTTCTTCGAGCAGGTTGTCCACATATTCCGCCACGTTTTCGAGCGGGACGGAGGTTTTTTCCTTCGTGTCGCGGCGGGCAATTTCGACCATTCCGTTGTCCAAATCGCGTTGCCCGATGCCCAACCGAACCGGCACGCCAATCATTTCATATTCTGCAAATTTAAAACCCGGACGATTTTGGTCGTCGTTGTCAATTTTTACAGAAATCCGACGGCGGCGCAATTCACCCGCGATTTTGTTGGCGGCCTCGGTCAAAACATCGCTCGGTTTTGGAATCGGCACGATGACGACTTGAATTGGCGCGAGTTTCGGTGGCAAAACGAGGCCGTCGTCATCCGAATGGGTCATAATCAAACCGCCGACGAGCCGCGTGCTCACACCCCACGAACTTGCCCAAACGTGTTCTTGCTGATTTTCTTTATTTAAAAATAAAACATCAAACGCCCGCGCAAAATTTTGACCCAAAAAATGCGAAGTCCCGGCCTGCAATGCTTTTCCGTCCTGCATCAAAGCCTCGATGCAAAAGGTTTCGTCCGCTCCGGCGAAGCGTTCGTTTTCGGTTTTTATGCCTTTAATTACAGGCATCGCCATAAATTCCTCGGCGAATTGGGCATAAATATCCAAAATCAATCGCGTTTCGGCCATCGCTTCGTCGGCGGTCGCGTGCGCGGTGTGGCCTTCTTGCCAAAGAAATTCGGTGGTTCGCAAAAACGGGCGGGTTCGCATTTCCCAACGCACGACATTTGCCCACTGATTTATCAAAATCGGCAGGTCGCGGTAACTTTTTATCCAATCGCGGTAGGTGTTCCAAATGATGGTTTCGGAAGTCGGGCGGACAATCAATTCTTCTTCCAATTTTGCATCCGGGTCAACGACCACCTGGCGAGTTTCAGGCGTGTCGCCAATCGTTTTGAGGCGATAATGCGTTACAACAGCACATTCCTGCGCAAAACCTTCGACGTGTTTTGCCTCTTTTGACAAAAAACTTTTTGGGATGAACAATGGAAAATAAGCATTCACGTGGTCAGTTTCTTTGAACATTTTGTCCAACTGATCGCGCATATTTTCCCAAATTGCGAAGCCGTGCGGTTTGATAACCATACATCCGCGCACCGGGGAGTTGTCGGCGAGACGCGCTTTTTTTACAATATCGAGATACCACTGCGAGTAATCTTCGGAACGAGGTGTGATTTCTTTTGCCATGAAATGGATTTACGATTTTTGATTTACGATTTACGATTTTTTGTGGGTGGTTACTTTTGGCATTTCACTTGGTTAAAAAATTGATAAAGACTACGCCCGGACGTAACTTTCACTCCTGAAATTTGTCTCAAAAAATGAAATTTAACTAAAAATCGCCCAAAAACGGACGTTTAATTGAAATTTAACAGCCCTCGGACAGTAACTTTAAAGCCAAATTAACCCAAGAAATGGCGGCAAATGTAGTATGTTTGAGGTGTAAAAACGCTCCGACGCGATGCCGGGGCATAAACAATTCAAAGGTTATGAAACGCAATAAAGATTTCAGTTGGTTCCTCACTGCCTGCTTGGCAGTTTTACTCGCAACGGCTCCGGCGGTTGCACAAGATGACCTTTATTACGAAACCCCATCCGATAATAATACGGTAGCGGATTCGGAATACGAGGGCAGCAGCGTCACCAAAGTTTTTGATGACGGCGATGATTATTATGACGAAGACGACGATTATGCCTACGAATATTCGTCGCGCATCCGCCGTTTTCACAACCGGAACGTGGTGGTGTACGATTATTACGACCCGTTTTACACGGACATGTATTTTTATGACCCCTTCTTTTCGCCCGGTGCGTCCATTTATGTGATGAATTACAATGATTATCGGCGTTGGAATCGTTGGAATCGTTGGAATCGCAACAATGTTTGGGGCTGGAACGACCCGTTCGCGGGTTGCGGTTACAACAATTGGGGCTGGAACAACGGCGGCGGCTGGGGTGGCGGCTGGAACAATGTCTACGTTTATAACAACTATTATTACGACCCGTACTGGACTTGGAACGGCTACAACCCGTACTACACCAACCACAATTCTTGGTCGAACAATAATTATTATTACAACAACAACAATGGCAATAACAACGGCGGCAATTACAACCCCAAAACTTACACCGGCGTCCGTCGCGGCGGCACGAGTGTAAATCCAGGTTACGCTGCTTTGCCCGGCAGCGGTCGTTTGAAAGCCGTTGAAAATGCACCGCAAGTCGAGCGGGTCGGCCAATCGAATGGCCGAAAAATTGTCAGCGATAAAGAACCCGCTGCCCAAGACCGCAGCGGTCGCCCGGATGCAGCAACCACAAATCCGCGCCCGGATGCCGTACGCACCCCTGAAAATTCGGCGCGCCAACCCCGCGAAGCAACCACCGAACGCCCCGCAACACGCACTGAAAATACATCGCCAGCCAATAAAGAACGCCCGGCACGCCAAGATGCTGAAACAAGCCCTCGCCCCGAACGAACGGTCGAGCCGCGCCCAAATCGGTCGCCGGAAACGCGCGCAACCGAACCTCGTCCAAGCCGCAAAAATGAAAATGAAGAGGCTCGTCCAACCCGTCGCAGCGAAAACAGCGGCGAAGCACGTCCGAGCCGAAGCAGTGGAGAACGGCAAACCGAAAGCCGCCCGACAAGAACTGAATCGCCATCGCGCAACGAACGGAGCAGTTCGCCATCGCAGGAACGCAGTTCTGGAAACAGCGGATCGTCGGGTCGGAGCAGCGGCAGCGGTTCGTCTTCTGGAAAACGTGGACGCGACTAATTTTTAAAGAAAAAATAAAAAAACAACAGGCTGTCTTTCGGCAAAACGAACTGCAAAAAAGCAATTCGATAGCAGCGAGACAGCCTTTTTTATACCTATTTTCTATCCAGAATTTAAAAATCAAAGAAAAATGAAAAAGATATTTTTGATAATCCTCGCCGCTGCGTTTTCGCAAATCGGCTTTTCGCAGCAGGCCGCCGACGCCATTCGATATTCATATTTGAACCCCGGCGGCACGGCGCGTTTCATTTCGACGGGCGGCGCGTTCACGGCTTTGGGCGCAGATTTTGGGAGCATCAGCACAAACCCGGCGGGACTGGCGATGTTCCGGTCGAACGATTTTTCAGTGTCGCCCGGACTGCGTTTTGCAAGTGCAAACACCACAATTGGCAGCAGCCAAAATGCAAACGAGGAGTTCAAATCCAATTTCAATTTCAACAATTTTGGATTGGTTTTCAGCACCCAGCCGCGCAGCCAGCATTGGAAAACCTTCAATTTTGGCATTGGGATGAATAAAATCGCCAATTTCCACCAAGCCATTTATTACGAAGGCCAGCACGCCGGAAGCATTATGAACGGCTATTTTTCGGAGGCAAATTCTGCTTTCGCAACCGGCGGAGGTGAAGAAGACCTCGACCCGTTCGGCGCAAAAATGGCTTGGGATGCGAATGCCATTTATTTTCAGGACAGCGCGTTGAGTTATGATTTTACAGATTTTGAAACTGCCAACATTGACCATGCCCAAGCCTTGATTTCCACTGGCAATATCAATGAAATGGTCGTGGCTTTTGCCGGAAATTATGACGATAAATTAAATGTCGGCGTGACCATCGGCGTGCCTTTTATCAAATATCAACTCGAAACGACTTACGACGAAAAAGACCCGAACGATGCCGTGCCGTATTTTGAAAAACTCACCCGCACCGAATTTTTGCGGACAAATGGTTTGGGCATCAATTTGAAAATGGGTTTGTCGTACAAAGTGAGCCAAAATGTGCGGCTCGGCGTGGCTTTTCACACCCCGACCTTCCTTTCGTTGACCGACAATTTTGAAAATACTTTCAATTATTCGTACACAGACGGCAGTGGAACGGTCGAAAGTGGCGACAAATTTTCGCCAAACGGCACCTTCGATTACAAACTTCGGACGCCGTGGCGGGCCATGATTGGCGGCGCGTTTGTCATCCAAAAATTCAATTACATCTCCGCCGACATCGAATTTGTGGATTACTCGGCCAACAATTTTAACCTGACCAGCGACCTGGCAAGCACTGATAACCAATCATTTGAACGGGAATTGAACCGCCAAATCCGCAACGATTACCAGCGGGCGACCAATTTTCGTCTCGGCGGACAGGCGGCTTTTGGCGTCGTGCGGCTGCGGGCGGGTTTGAATTTGTTGGGAAATTACCGGAAATCGGAGAGTGGTTTCAACACAACTTATTCCGGCGGTCTGGGAATTTTAAAAGAGAAATTTTACATTGATTTGGGCTACCGCCGGGCGACGGGCACGACCTCTGTTTCGCCATATTTTGACCCAGAACTTTCAGAAAAAGACCAATTGACAGCCGAAGCAAAATCCGTGGCGAATGATTTTGTGCTGACTTTGGGTTTTAAATTTTAGGATTGGAGGGCGAAATTTATTTTGCCTTTTCAGGTGGCGAAATAAATTTCGCCCTCCAATCTTTCCAAACATCCAACCCCGGAAGCGGCGCATTCACCACCAATTTTTCCAGCCGAACCGGGTGTTCAAATTCCAATTGAAACGCATGCAACGCAATCGAAGCATCCGGCAGCGGCGCGGCGGCTCCATATTTTAAATCGCCCAAAATCGGGCAGCCGATGCTCGAAATTTGCACCCGGATTTGGTGCGGCCTGCCAGTCAAAGGCTTGATTTTCAACAAACTACGCTCGCCATCCGACCAAATCGTTTCATAATTTAGAATCGCTTCTTTTGCCTCCGGTTGATTTTTTGGCATTTTAAAAAATGCTTTCACCGTGTTGTTTTCCCTATTTTTTACCAAAAAATGTCGCAGTTCGTCGGCTGGAATGTGCGGCCTCCCGGCAACCACGGCGAAGTAGGTTTTTTGAATTTCGCGGTCGCGAAAAAGATTGCCCAATCGAGTCAAAGCCTTGCTCGTGCGAGCCAGCAAAACGACGCCCGAAACCGGTCGGTCGAGCCGATGGACGGGCTGCAAAAACACCTCGCCCGGTTTTTCATATTTATTTTTTAAGTAAATTTTGCCCCAATCTGCGAGCACCGGGTCGCCAGTTTTGTCGCCCTGCACCAGCCAGCCAGCCGGTTTGTTCAGCATCAAAATGTGGTTGTCCTCGAAAATGACGGTCGGTTCCATCTGGCAAAGGTCATTAAAACCGATAACTTTCAGGCGATGGATAGAAACTTGAACCGCTGTTTCTATTTTTACCGAAAAATTTTTTAGATGAAAAAATTACCCGGTTTGCTCGCCCTGCTTCTTTTTTTTGCCTGCAACCGCCACACTCAAAATTTGACTGAAATGCCTTTTTTTAAAATTCCTTTTGAAAAAAACACCAATCAAACCCTGACTTATTCTGAAACCATGGATTGTTATGAAACTTTGGCGAAAAAATTCCCCAAAGTTTTTCACCTCGAAACGGCGGGCAGCACCGACATCGGCGAGCCGTTGCACGTGGCGGTTTTGGATTTGGACGGCGATTTTTCACCCGAAAAAATACGCCGCTCCGGCAAACGCATTTTATTGATAAACAACGGAATACACCCCGGCGAGCCGGAAGGAATTGATGCCACGGTGATGTTGATCCGGGACATTTTGGAGCACCCGGAGCGGCAGTTGGTTTTGAAAAACTTGGCCATTGTTTTCATTCCTATTTATAATGTGGACGGTTGTTTGAACCGCAATTCGCACAGCCGAGCAAACCAAGACGGGCCGGAATCCTACGGTTTTCGTGGCAACGCGAGAAATTATGACTTGAACCGTGATTTTGTAAAAACGGATTCTCGGAATGCGAGGTCGTTCAACCAAATATTTACGCGCTGGTCGCCCGATGTTTTTGTGGACAACCACACTTCCAATGGCGCGGATTATCAGTACACGATGACTTTGATTGCGACGCAGCACAACAAATTGGAAGCCCCGCTCGGCGAGTTTTTGCAGACCACGATGCTGCCGTTTTTGTATTCTGAAATGAAAAATCGGAAGTGGGAAATGATCCCATACGTGGACGGTTTCGACCCGGAAGGCAAACCGGACGGCGGCATCGCAGGTTTTTCAGACAACGCCCGATACTCGACCGGGTACGCTGCACTTTGGAATACCATCGGTTTTATGCCCGAAACACATATGTTAAAACCGTTTGCCGATCGGGTTTGGAGCACTTACCATTTTATGGAAACGGTCATCAAATTTATCCACGAAAATGACCGCGAATTGGCTGCTGCCCGAGCCGCTGCTTTTGAAAAAACAAGGTCAAAAAACCAGTTTGTTTTGGACTGGAAATTAGACACTTCAAAACGCGACTCCTTGATTTTCAAGGGTTTCGCTGCAAAATACAAACCTTCCGAAGTGTCTGGTTTGCCACGTTTGTATTATGATAGAAATGAACCTTACGAAAAAACCATCCCGTATTTCAACTATTTTGAACCAAGTTTGGAAGTCGAAAAACCGACTGCGTACCTCGTTCCACAGGCTTGGGAAAACGTGGTTTCGCGCCTCGAATTGAATGGTGTGAAAATGGAAAAACTGAAACGCGACACGACTTTTGAAGTAGAAATTTATTTCATAAAAGATTTCAAAAACCGGGCGGCGTGGGAAGGCCACTATTTTCACCACAGCGTAAAAGTGGAGAAAAAAACGATGCAGCGAATTTTCAAAAAAGGCGATTTTTTCGTCCCGACCGACCAAAATGCAAACCGATATATTTTGGAAACGCTCGAACCGCAAGCCCCCGATTCGTTTTTTGCATGGAATTTTTTCGACCCGATTTTGATGCAAAAAGAATATTTCTCAGGGTATGTTTTTGAAGATTCAGCGGCTGATTTTTTGAAAGAAAACCCAAAAGTTCGGGAAGAATTGGAAGCGAAAAAGAAGTCTGACATTGAATTTGCGGGCAACGCGCAGGCACAGTTGGATTGGGTTTATCGGCAATCGCCATTTTATGAACCGACACATAATTTGTATCCAGTTGCTCGTGTAGTTTCCAAAAAATAAGTTTTTTGACACATAGAAAACAGGGGAGTTTTCACATAGAACACATAGGTTTTTAATTTAAAAATCTATGTGTTCTATGTGAAAACTCCTCTGTTTTCTATGTGTCAAAAAAAAATTAAAAATGCTTGAAATATTCAAATGGTTCGAGGCAATCCGAACAAACGTAAAGTGCTTTGCAAGAAGTCGAGCCGAATTGACTGGTCTGGCGGGTGTTTTTGGAATCGCAGCGTGGGCAAGGCACTGGCGGTGGTTCAGAAAATGGGTCGGCATCGGCGGCGAGCATGACGGGCGGAGCAATTCCGTAATTTTTCAGTTTGATTTTTGCAGTTTCCGTGAGCCAATCGGTTGTCCAAGCGGGCGAAAGCACGGTTTTTATTTCCAAATTTTTGAAACCAGCGGCGTGCATCGAAGCCAAAATTTCGGCGGTAAAAACGGACATCGCCGGGCAGCCGGTGTACGTTGGTGTGATGGTAATTGTCAATTTTTCATTTTCAAAAACCACGCTGCGCACCACACCCAATTCGGTAATTGAAATTACAGGAACTTCCGGGTCGGGGATTTTTGCAAGCCGTTCCCAGACTTGCTTTTCGATAATTTCTTTGTCCATTTTTTAAATTTTGATTGAAAAAACCAACCCTATCAATCTGAAAATCAACTGGTTATCAACCGTTTTTACAAACTCCGTGTCCGCCCGCCATCCACTGGTAAATTGATACCATTAATATAAGCCGCCGCCGGACTAGCCAAAAAAGCGACCGCTGCCGCCACTTCTTTTGGCTCGGCGAAACGCGCGGCGGGGGTTTGTTTTTTCATATTTTCAATGACTTCGTCGGTAGAGATTTCTAATTTTTCGGAAGTTTTTTCGATGATATTTTCCAAACGAGCAGTGGCCGTGAATCCCGGCAAAACATTGTTTACCGTAATGCCGTGCTTGCCGACTTCGCCTGCCAAAGTTTTTGACCAACTCGCCACTGCCCATCGGGTCGTGTTTGAAACACCCAAATTTTCCAAGGGTTCTTTGACCGACGTGCTGATGATGTTGACAATACGCCCGAAACCCGCTTTTGTCATGCCCGGCAACATCGCCATCGCCAATAAATGGTTGCAAATCAAGTGGTTATTGTACGCTGCGAGAAAATCGGCAGGGCGTGCGGCGGTGATTTTTCCGGCAGGTGGGCCGCCGGTGTTGTTTACCAAAATATGGATCGTGGTGGTGGCCAACAATTTTTCCACCTTTTCCAAAAGTGCCGCGCTTTCCGAAAAATCGGCGACCAAAACCTGGTGTTTTTGCCCAGTGGCGGTGTCCAAAAGTTCGACGGTTTTTTGGAGATTTTCAGCGGTGCGTGCCGCGATGGTCACGTTGGCTCCGAGCAAAGCCAATTCAATTGCCACCGCACGCCCGATGCCTGCGGATGCCCCGCCGACGAAGGCGTTTTTTCCAACGAGTGATAAATCCATTTTTGGGATATTTTGATATTGAGATATTGATTGGGGAAGCCCCTAAAAAGGGGAAAGGGTACTACCATTGCTGGCAGCACCCTGTATAACCCCAAAAAACCAAATGAAAACTTCTTTAATTATGGAACCGATAAATTCGGCAATAACTTTTTTTATTGTTGCATCAAAGGTAAGACTGTCTTTCAAATTATCAAACCTCTATTTAATTTTTTTTTAATAAAGTTGAATTTTGGGCAAAACCTTGGCTTTGGCAAAATGGCGGCGAAATAAGGCGTTAAAATTTACGGGAAGTATAAATCGTTTTAAGTCCATTAAATTTTGAGGCAAAGGTATTTTTTTCAAAGATATGCTGATTTCGGAGGATTCCGTCCAACTTTGCGGGTCTTGAACCTATTAGAATTTGATAAATAAATGTCCACCGAGGAATTCAAAATCTTCCTGCCCGAAATCCCGACCGACCCCGGAATCTACAAATTTGTGGACGCAACAGACATGATTTTGTACGTTGGCAAGGCCAAAAACCTGCGGAACCGACTCACCTCCTATTTTGGCGACAAAAAATACCTGACCGCAAAAACCAAAGCCCTCACCAAACACGCCACCCACATCGAATACACCATCGTCGAGACTGAAACCGACGCGCTGCTGCTCGAAAACACGTTGATAAAAAAGTCGCAGCCGAGGTACAATGTGATGTTGAAGGACGAAAAAGCACCGCTCAACTACGTTTGCATCAAAAAAGAGCGGTTTCCGAGGGTGTTTTTGGTGCGGAAAATTGTAAAAGATGGCAGCCTGTATTTTGGCCCGTACCTTTCAAAATGGCGCGTCGCGGAGATTTTGGATTTGGTAAAAAAACTTTTTCAACTCCGAACTTGCTCGCTTCACCTTTCGGAAGACAATATTTTAAAAGGAAAATTCAAGCCATGCCTCGAATTTCACATCAAAAACTGCCTCGCGCCCTGCATCGCCAACGAAAACGAGGAGGATTACAATTTGAAAATCGAACAGGTGAAAAATATTTTCAAAGGAAATTTTGCAGCGGTGAAAAACCATTTGAAAAGTGAAATGCACCGTTTTGCAGAAAATATGCAGTTCGAAATGGCGCAGCAGGCGAAAGAAAAACTGAATTTATTTGAAGATTATCAAGGTAAAAGCACGGTCGTCAATCCAAATATTCACGATTTGGATGTTTTTTCGATGGCGACGGACGAAACCGAGGCATTTGTAAATTACCTGAAAGTCGTCAACGGCGCAATTATAAACACCTTCGTTTTGACTTTGACCAAAAATTTGGACGAAGACGAGGAGACACTTTTGGTCTACGCGATTCAATCGTTGCGCGAAAAATTCAACTCGATTTGCCCCGAAATTTTGGTCGCCGCGCCGATTTCGTACCCCGAACCAAACATCATCGTGACCGTCCCGAAAATCGGCGACAAGAAAAAACTGCTCGAACTTTCCGAAAAAAACGTCCAATATCACCTGCTCCAAAAAAAGAAAAAAGAGGCGAACGCCACCGGAAAACAGACGCCCGCCGAGCGGATTTTGAAAACTTTGCAGTCCGATTTGCAGATGCTGGAAGTGCCGTTGCACATCGAATGTTTTGACAACTCGAATTTGCAGGGCACGAATCCGGTGTCGAGTTGCGTCGTTTTTCGAAATGCGCGGCCAGCAAAACGCGATTATCGGCATTACAATGTGAAATCGGTGGAAGGCCCGAACGATTTTGCCTCGATGGAAGAAGTGGTTTTTCGGAGGTACAAAAGGTTGTTGGCCGAAGCGAGCAGCCTCCCACAACTTGTAATTATCGACGGCGGAAAAGGGCAACTTTCGGCAGCGATGAAAAGCCTGCGCGCACTCGGTTTGGAAGGGAAAATGACGGTGGTCGGCATCGCCAAAAAATTGGAGGAGATTTTTTTTCCCGACGACCCGATACCTATTTATATCAATAAAAAATCGGAGTCCTTGAAATTGATTCAGCAGGCGCGGAACGAGGCGCATCGTTTCGGCATCACTTTTCACAGAAATCAGCGGAGCAAAAATTTTATCAAAACCGAACTGACCGACATCGGCGGCGTGGGCGAAAAAACTGCTGAAAAATTGCTACAATTTTTTGGTTCAGTTGCCCGGCTGCGGGCTGCGACGGATGAAGAACTTTTGGCGATTGCCGGAAAATCGGTGGTCGGGAAGTTGCGGAAGCATTTTCAAAATGAAAAAGAAGTGTCAGCAACCGAGGAAATTGACGTGGCGACGCAAATTGAAAGTGAATGACATTTCTATCTTTGCCCAATCCAAATTCCCGAAGGGAATCCATATTTATAGAAATTGAAAAGGAAATTGACCGAAATCCAGAAGGGATTTTATGTTTTTCGAAAATGAATTTGACATAAAATTCCTTCGGAATTTGCCCAAATCGTCATCCCGTCGTGCTATAAATATGAATTCCCTTCGGGAATTTTTGGGCATTCATCATTCATCATTTATCATTCATCATTACAAAAATGATTTTAGCAGGAAAAAAAGGCATCATTTTCGGTGCGCTCGACCACCAAAGCATCGCCTGGAAAGTGGCCGAAAAATGCGTGGCCGAGGGCGCGCAGATTGTTTTGACCAACGCCCCGGTGGCCATGCGTTTTGGGCAAATCAATGAATTGGCCGAGAAATTGAACGCGCCGGTGATTTCATGCGATGCCACTTCGATGGAAGACATGGAAAATCTTTTTTCAAAAAGCATGGAGCATTTTGACGGGCAGGTGGATTTCGTTTTGCACTCGATCGGCATGTCCATCAACGTTCGAAAAGGCAAACCGTACACCGATCTCAACCACGAATGGATGCTCAAAACTTTCGATGTGAGCGCGATTTCTTTTCATAAAATGATGCAGACGATGTTGAAATTGAATGCCATTTCGGACTGGGGAAGCATTTTGGCTTTGACTTATATCGCGGCGCAGCGCGTTTTCCCAGATTACAGCGAAATGGCCGAGTCGAAGGCACTTTTGGAGTCGTTTGCCCGCAGTTTTGGCTATCATTTTGGCACTTTGAAAAAGGTGCGGGTCAACACCATCAGCCAATCGCCGACGATGACGACGGCCGGAAAAGGCGTGAAAGGCTTTACTGAATTTTTCAATTATGCCGATAAAATGTCGCCGCTCGGCAATGCTTCGGCGGAGGCTTGTGCAGATTATTGCGCGGCGATGTTCAGCGATTATACCCGTTTTGTCACGATGCAAAACCTTTTCCACGACGGTGGTTTTTCGACGATGGGGATGAACCCGGCGGTTATGGCGGCCAACGATTGACGGCAGATGGTTGATTTGGAACAATGCCGAAAATAAAAACGCGCCACTTTTCATTTGATGAAAGGTGGCGCGTTTTTTTTCGGGAAGGAAGATTTAGAAAGTTTTTGGCAACAAAACTTTCCGCTCTTCTTGGTATTCCAACACCAATTTTTCCAAAAAAGAAAATCGGTTTGCCAACAGGTCGGCATCAACTTCTATCTTATTGTGTTGATTGTGAACCATTGCCTTCTCTTGAATATTGTTGAAACTGTTGACGATTTGGCTATCACTCAAAAGCAGCAACCTGCTCACGGTAGTTTTGTACAATTCAGCCGCTTTGAAAACCTTTATAACAGACATTTCCGACTCGCCCCGTTCAATACTTCCCAAAGTCCGCTCGCCAATTTCTATCATATCGGTGGCCTGTTTTCGGGTCAAGTCAACAGCCTCGCGTGCGACCCGAAGGCGGTATCCAAATTCTTTTAAAGAAAAATCCATAACGGTAAATTTTTTGTGAGAAGAATATTTTGGCAAATAAAGGCCAAAGACAAGCCATTTTTTGCAGATTTCGGCGAAAAATTTTCTATTTAATCGGCAAGAAACGTTTGTTAGAGAAGGTAGTGCCGTGTGAACCTTGTGTGGCACAAAAAAATATTTTCCTATGATTTCAATTGTAACCTTTCTTGCCCGTTTTCATTTTACCCTGTTTTTGGGTGCTCTCCTTTTTTCGGGTTCTCGACGCTATCGCTTTATTTTGTTTTTCATTGCACTCTTTTGGTGTGAGGCCACAGTAGCACAAGAAATTGACTTTTTACGAAGTGGGACAATCAGAGTGATTGAAGTTGATTTTACGGCACCGGACCCTATCAAGATTAAGATAAAAAGAGATGGATACCCAGATCAAACCTATCCATCGCCAGCGTGGAGCGAAAACAGTCCATCAAGTCCAGTTGCTTTTGTGAGCGGCCATTCTGTAAAAGTTTTAGCAAAATTTACAGGTTGCAAGGGACCAATCTATATCAAGGGCGATGGACCTGGAATCTACGACCCGCCCATTTCTTCAAAACCGATAAAAATTGATCCCAATACTTCGATTGGTTTGTACGAAGAGTCTTTGCCGACTTTTGAGGCTAATAAAGTTGATTTTTTCGAACCATTTGAGATAACTTGGTATTATTCAAATACAGCAATTGGCCCATGGGCCTTGGTTGTCAATAAAAGTGAAAACCTGCTGATGGTAACCCATAAAGAGCCACTTTCCAAAGCACCCAATAATGTAACCGCTCCAATCTCGCTTTCCAATTGGTTGACTGATATAGTCAACCCGGAGTGGATTTGAACAATTGCGCGGGGAAACATAAATTTGAGCCATGTCTGGAAAAATTTTATCGTCATCGGAAAAAATCTTGGTCGAAGAGTTGCGTGGCAACACACGGGATAAGTTTGCCTACATGAAATTGTCGGTTTTGATTTTGCTGGATATGGGCAAGGATTATGATGAAATCGTGGCGATTTTGGGTATTGGCCGTGGCACGGTGACGAATTGCCTTCAAAAATACCAAACCGAGGGTTTGGATAAATACTTGGACAGGCACTACGTACCGTACGATGGAAAACTGAGTGAAGCGCAGTTGAAAGGGCTTGATTCCGAAATTTCCGCAGGTGTTTTTATCAGTTCGCAAGAAGTGAAGGATTTCATCGAAAAGGAGTTTAGCCTTACGTATTCGTTGAGCGCGGTTCGCGGGATTTTGGAGAAACTTGACTTCGTGTACAAAAAACCCAGCGAGGTTCCGTGCAAGTTTAATGAAGCAGACCAAGCGGCATATTTGGCAGAATTAGTGCCTTTTTTGGAAGAAAGGCCCGAAAACGAAGTCGTGTTTTTCCTTGACGGCGTACATCCAACACACAACACGCGGAGCAGTTACGCATGGATTAAAAAAGGACAGGAAAAAGTAATTCCAACGAATACGGGGCGCAATCGAATCAATCTCAGCGGTGCGATGAATGCGCATCATCCCGAAGAAGTTATCGTGCATGAAAGCGAATGGGTCAACTCTCAGGCCACCGTCGCGCTTTTCGAGAAAATCGTGGCAAAACACCCAGATAAAGAACGGATTTTCACCATTGGCGACAATGCCAGTTACTACAAAAACGCAATCGTTCAGGATTGGCTGGACAAGCATCCACAGGTAACGCATCTGTTTTTGCCCACTTATTCACCAAATTTGAACCTAATCGAACGAATTTGGAAATTCATGCGAAAAAAAGTCATCAGCACAACCTTTTATCCAACGTTTAAAGAATTCAAAAAAGCAATCCTTGAATTCTTTGAAAATCTGCACCTTTTCAAAGATGAACTTGATGCTCTTATTACTTTTAAATTTCAGCGACTCAGCAAGCCTGTCGTCGCATAAGGCTCGTTGTTCAAAACCACTCTGCGGCGACTATATTTGACTACTAGTTAAATTCAACTTTCTTATGAGATAGGTATTTTGAGGAAAGGGAGTAACACAATTTATGTATAAATCCCCATTAAAAATTGTCATTCCCCCTATACCTCCAACTTGACCCGCTGAAATTATCCTGTTTTTGTAATATACGCCAGAAGAATTGTCCTTTTTAAATTCTAATACGGATAATTCTGAGAAACCATTTCCAGCGGCATTGGTTTGGCTTATATATATTTCATTGCCACCAATTGAATAAGTCATTACACTAAAATTGGTAGAAATTGAACTGCCACCACTTGAACCGCTTAAAAGGGGCATTTCTTGGATTGAAGTATTTGAGCCACCACCAGAACTTGGAAGGGTAATGCTATTGCCTTGACTTATGGCAAGTTGATTTCCGTTTACTGAAAGTGTCTGGCTTTCTATTTCAACTTTTTTTGCATTGAGAGCATATGGCACGCTCAAAAGTTGACTGGTTCCAACAAGAGTGAAATTGTTTCCGCCTGTTGCGTCCCTTTCAATTTTGAGGTATTTGTCGCCGCTTGCCCATGTGATGTTCGTAAAATTCCCGTTAACAAGCGTTCCGCTGCCAATGGCAAGGTTGAAAAGTCCAAGTTGGCTGGTCGTTGCACTATGCGTCTCACTGTATTGGTTGGTTCCGTTGGCTGAACCGTGCAAGATACTTGCACGGATTTTTACGTTTTGGTTGGGGAGAACTGCGCCTTGTGCATTTCTGGCAACCGCTTGATAGTTAAACTTTTGAGGTGCTTGTGCAGTGGCAAGCAAAGCACAAAACATGAAAGCGAAGGTGTAAATTGCTTTTTTCATCTTTGTTAGATTTTGTTGATTTTGAAGGAGTGAAGGAATTGGGTCTGTTCGTTGAACAGCGAAACGATGTACATTCCACTATTCAAATGTTGCAGGTCAATGCTCTGCTGAAAAGCCGTTTGTAAAAAAAGCCTACCCGAAACATCGTGTACCAAAACAATGGCGATGTCAAGAATATCGGTCTGAAAAACGAGTTTGTCGGAGACAGGATTTGGAAAAGCCGAGAACCGGCTTTCGTCAAAAATATCTTCGGTAGATACAATTCCAATTTGGGGCTGCAAAAAACCCTATGTCAAAAAATTGTCGGGGCTTGCCAAGGTGCTGACGGCCAATTCACCAAGCGACCATTCCAAACTGTGGGAACTGTTCTGGATTACTCCGCCCGACGAGTTCACGACGGTAGGTGGGAGATTTTGCGCTTCGATTATTCGGACGAACAAGAGCGCAACGAGGGTAAAACTGTATTTAATCATGTACTAACTATTTGATTATGAAATATTTACACTTAATTAGATAGGCGTACTTTCGGGAATACTTATTTATATTTTATTCCTTTGTGTTATTTTTTATTACGCCCATCGGTTGCACTCACGCATACCGCCGCCTGCGTTGGCTTTGAGTTAGGCGTTGGCGGCGGTTGGCGGGAGTGCATTGTTGGCAGAATTTATTTATTTTACAACTCGGCATTTATCAGTTTTTTGACTTCGGTCAGGTGGTTTTTCCAAAATTTATCCGTAATGTTGAAATTTGAACCCATATGCGGTACCCCGATAAGATGTACTTTGTTTTTCCATTTTGAAAACTTTATTTTATATCCATTTTTAGGGTATGACATTTTAGTTTCTTTTAACTGGTCGGGGTTTAATATTTTTACTATTGTTTTATAGGTAATATCGCTTTGGCAAAGTATTACTTCTGGCGTAAGGGCTTCTATTTCTTTTTCTAAATAGATAGACAGTATCTTAAATCTGATGTCTTCCCATTTTTGCGAATTATCATTGCCAAACATGGAGTTTATCTTTTTTACAGTCCCACATTTTGACGGAGCAAAATGACAAATATCGGTTATGTAGCACTTTTCTAAAACATCAATATTACTCCCAAAGTGCCCTTCAAATAGTTCTGCAATTCTGTACCACAACTTTAAATACCCTTTTTTTTCATTGTTGTCTTCTGCAAATTTTCCCGCCTCAATCAATCTTTTTGCAGCGGAATTGCTACTTTCATTTATATTTTGATTGAAACTGTAAACTATCTGAACAGGTGGGCATTGAACATTGGGTTCTTGACCGATAATCATAATTTTTTTCCCTTCCTCTATTTTTCCGAGCCAACCTGGGAAATCAAACCCCCAATAATTTTCTGTTTTATTTATTATCTTTTGGTGGGTGTCTTTATTTATTATACTTTCAGTTATATAGGTTTGAATTTTTTCATCCCGTCCTTTGGCGAATATATCCGGACTTTCAATGAACTTCATATTTTCAAGTTTTCCGTCAATTACCAACGCCTTTACTACTTCGTTTCCAAATTTATCACTCAAAATATTTATTATATTATTTTTCATTTTCTTTTTTTAGTTTCTGCCAACGGTGGCACTCACGCATTCGCCGCCTGCGTTGGCTTGTGCGGGGGCTTTGGCGGCGATTGGCGGGAGTGCGTTGTTCTCCGTTATTTTTTACTATTTTTGAAACCGGCTCGACGCTCGATTTTGAATTTTTACTTTTTTGGTTTCCAGGTTTTCGGCTAAAATTTCCCGCCAATTTTCACTCGCCGAAAAAGTTCTGACCGACGTTTTTTAGGCTACTTTTTCTCCCCACTCAAAATTTTGACCGCCAATTCTTGAATTCCATTTTGTCGCGGGCGGCTGGCTCGGGCGGCTATTTTATTATATTTTTTGTCGTGGTCGCTGCCCAGTTTTATTATATTTTTTGTCGTGGTCGCTGTCCAGTTTTATTACTTTTTGTCGTGGTCGCTGTCTCGTTTTATTTATTTTTTGTTTTGGTTTTATATTTATCTATCTGGTTTTTATTTTGGTTTATATTTATCTATTCAGTTTTTACTTTGGTTTTTTATTTATTATTCTATATTTTTCGTTTTTTTATTATTACGGAGAACGTTGGCATCTGCGCATACTCGCCCCTGCGTGGGCTTTGAGCGTTGGCTTTTGGGGCGGGTTGGCGTAGATGCAATGATGGCTGATTTTACTGTTTTATTATTTTTCCCATGAATTTATATCCCTTGCTGTAAAATATAGATGGAAATGAAATAGAGCGTACCTTATTGCTTAATAAATTTTACACTTTCTACCCTATTTCCTTCCGTCATTTGTACCACATAAACCCCTTTTGGCAAGCCAGAAATATCTATACTTTTATGGTTGCCGACGAAAGTAGTATGGATGACGGCGCTACCAATCAGGTCGTACAGCACGAGGGATGCTGTTCGTGGCGCTACTGAATGAAGCAGCAAGGTGTTTTGGGCCGGATTAGGAAATACTTGGACACTTGTAGGCACTTCAATCGCTGAAACAGGCACCACAATACAGGCGACAACCGTCCAATTGAAAAACTCCCAACTACCCGCCACGGTTCTCGTACACGTCATACCTGCTGTCGAACCGTCTTCTGATGATGCGAATAAATCGTTGTTGCCTTGTATGGAGTATTTACCGTTCAAGTTTTCAACGGTAAATTGCTGTGCTGCCGCAATCGCCGCACTGTTGCAATACAATTTTTCATCGCTTGGATTGAGGGTAACGTATAAGCCGTTGTTCCCTTGGAGGGCGTGAAGCCCATTGCCCGCGTCCACCAACGCAAATTCTTGGAAGGCACCAACCGTAGTACTCGTGCAGGACAATAAATTATTGACACCGGAATAGGCTACGTATTTTCCATTGTTGCCTTTCAGCGTCACCACTTTTGTAACCAAAGGAACCGCAACCGTAGCAGGTATCGTCGTGTTTTCATACATAAAATTCACAGAAGCCACATTAAAAACGCCTTTCGCATTCACGATCCTGATTTTTTGGGTGCCAATATCGCTAAAGCCGCCCGTACACGAGACCGTAGCCCAATTATACCAACCGCCCGTGGAGGGGACGTTGGCGGTAGCCAAAATTTTTGTGCCATCTTCATTCTGAATTTGGACGACACCTGCGGAAGCACCATTCGCCACCCGAAAAGTAATCGCGTAGGTACCCGCAGATGCAACATTGCAGGTGTATTGCATCCACTCGTCTTGGTCAAACCAACCTACACTATACCCATTTGACTGTGCGTCGGCGCAGGGCTCCAAATCCACGCCGTTGTTGCGCAAAATCCAACCATTGTTCCAAGAAGTGTAAGTGCCCGTAGAAAACTGCGCATTTTCCCATTCCCGATCAGAATAGGCGTATCCATTCACGCCTTGGTCGTAGTTGGGCGCATCAATCCTGCCGGGGATGTCATTGGCCGCAAAAGGTTCCGTATCGCGGTTGCCAGATTGTGTTGTTATTGCTCGGATAAGTTCATTTTGGATGGTACAGTTGGCCAATTTTACGTTTTCGGCCAATTGCATCAAGGTATTCATCGCTGTAGCAGGGCTTAATCCCGGATTGGTGCCGCCCAAATAGCCCAACAACGCCGCATATCCATTCGGCCATTGTGCATCGGCAAAGTCGCTCATGTTCTGGAATTTTTTCATGGGCCACCAAGAAGCCCCTATGTTGTTTCTTTGGAGCAGTTCGGCCGTTTTAGTAAAATGCGTATTGCTGTTTTCGCCATGTTCGCCGCACCAAATCGGTCTGTTTTGTTGCGCCCGCAAGTTGAGTACCCAACCCAGGTCTTCGTCGGTCGTGTTAGACCAATATTTATGAAAAGCATAAACCATATTGGCATCCCAAGCCGGTGTAAGACCCGTGAAATCGTTTGCATACCAATTGCCTTCTATGAACAAAATATGTTGGTCGCCATGCACACGTATGGTGTCGGTCAGCCGCCCGTAAATGTTGCGTAGTGCCGTGCCGCCGGGCAAATTCCAAGCGGGTTCGTTCAGCAAATCGTATCCCGCTACCCAATCTTCCGCTTTGTACCGTTCTGAAAGCCTTCGCCAAAGTGCAACGGTTTTAGACTTGTTGGCCTCGCTTGCCCAAAGCGAAGGTTTGGTGTTGTCGTAATCGCTTATTGCGCCGTCGCTTTGTCCGCCGGGAGCAGCATGTAAGTCAATAATGGCGTAAATACCCGCTGCTTTGCACCAAGCAATGACGTTGTCCAAGATAACAAACCCTTGGTCGTTCCAAATATCGGGCGTACCAAGATTGACAAAATATTCATAGTGCAGCGGCAAACGCACCGCATTGAAACCCCATGCTTTTACTTGATTGATGTCCTCTTGGGTAACATGGTTGGTCAGCCATGCATCATAAAATATTTTGGTGTTGTCGCTCCCGATCAAGGTGGTCAATTTTTGTTTCCAAACGTGTTGCGCGGGTGCTTGGCTTGCGGAGTTCATCATATACCCCTCCATCACCATCCAATTGCCAAAATTCACAGCATTTAATACCACCTCTTCATTGTCGGTCGAATTAATGATTTTTTGGCCGCTCACCACCAAGCGTTGAGCATTGATTTGGGTTTGAAAAAGGGCAAATACAATTGCCAAAATTACGGTCAAATACTTTTTTTTAGTCATTGGACATGTTTTAGTAAGAGAATCAATGAGTTAAGAAATTTGGGGATTCCAATCGGAACACCGAAAACAAGATGTTGCCGAACAAAAAAACGTGATACGGACGGATTCCTACTGAATAACAAATTCAGCATCATGGCAAAATTGTGCATAATAAAATGGACAAACCTACCGCAGAGCAGTATAGGAGGCACTCGTGATGCACCTCCGGCCCGAAACGTGTTGTCAACACGCCTGTGACCTACAAAAACAAGCAAAACAGCACAGGTCAAAGACCTGCTGACGGTGCGTTTCGGGTCGGAACCCTCACGGGCATTGTCCGGCAAACCCGATGCAAGCGGGGTATTTATTTTTTTCTTTTTTTATTTCCACGAACGTTGGCACTCCCGCATATCGCCGCCTGCGTTGGCTTGTGCGGGGGCTTGGCGGCGATTGGCGGGAGTGCGTTGTTCCCTTCCTATTACTATTATTATTAGAAATTGGCTGAACGCCAAATTTTGAGTCATCTTTTTTGAA
>JANNMS010000237.1:0-43726 GCA_031398055.1 Saprospirales bacterium
GTGGGTTTCAAATGCCGAAACGCCAATTCGTCGGCGAGTCGGAATACCTCAATAAAAAGATTGAAGCCAAGGCCAAACGGTTCTTGGATGCACATCTCAATAATTTGTAAAAATGATTTACGTCTGTTTTTCACTGATTGTTTGTTCAATTTTAGCCTTCGGGTTTGGGTTTTGCTTCGGAAAAATCCAAAATAAAAAAAAGGAAAATCCAATAAACCGGATTCCAACTTACGAAAACCCGCCACCACCGCCGATGAAAACGGGTAGGCCAAACCGTTATCTTTTGGATAAAGGCGACCATTAATCTTCAATTTATCAATCAACCTGTAAAATGAAAGAAGTCTATCAGGTCATCACCGACAAAATCAAAGCGAGCGTGGCCGCCATCCGGTTCACGGATTTCGATTTGGGGCAGTTGGACAAAGAAAACCCGCCCGTGTCCTTCCCGTGCGTGTTGATGAATTTTGACAACGGCGACTATGAAAAAACTGGCCAAAAAACCAAGAACGGCACTTTGACCGTCATGCTGCGCGTGGCGTTCCGGTTGCACGAGCGCACCCATTCCATTGCCGAAGAGTCGTACAGAAATGAAGCCCTCGAATTTTTCGACACGTTGGAAGCCTTGGATTTTGCATTGGATGACCTGAGCGGCACGACGTTTTCGGGATTGACCCAAACCAAATTTAAGCAGGAAAACCGCGCCGATTTGCGCATTTGGCAACTGTACTACGAGTGCCAGCATTTCCCCGCGCCGCCGCCGCCGGTTTATGTGGACTGGCCGAATCCGGGAAACCCGCCGAATTTTTGTATCCATCCGGATGTAGTGTAAAAAGAAGGGCAACCGTTTGAAACGGTTGCCCTTCTTTGTTGCAAAAAATGCGCGTTTGGTTTTTATAGATATTGCTGTACGTTTGGCATTGAAAACATTTTATCAATTTATAAACAGCAGCGATTATGAAGTCCAACCTTAAATGGGTCGTGGGGTCATGCCTTGGCCTTGCTTCCGTTTCATCAATTTTTATCAATCACGATTATTTAGCAGGCATTTGTTTTATTTTGATGGCAGTGGTTTGCCTGCCGCCTGCATTGGAAACCCTGCAAGAGAAAACAGGGTTCGTTTTCAAATCGTGGCAAAAATGGGCAATTTTCATTGGTTTTTGGGTATTGGCAATAATAACACACAAAAGAACCGACCCCACCGTAAATATTCCAGTACCTGCCCCAGTAATCCAAGAAACGCCAAAAGTAGAACCTCCTGCCGCCACTGTAACACCTCCTGAGTCTAGAAAGCCAACAAAAAAAACCTCTAAAAAGGAAATTGCGGCACCCAAACCCGCAACCTACAATGCTTTGTCGCCCCAATCGGAAACCACGACAAAAACACGAAAGTCCCCCAGTAATTATGTGCGAAATGCCAATGGAAGAACCGGCGGTTGTTATTATCACGGTCGCCCTCTTCAAGTTGGCCGACGCGGTGGTTGTTATTATTTGACAGAAAATGGCCGGAAAGAATACGTTGACCGTTCGTTTTGTAGTGGTTGCGATTGAAATCAACTGATTCGCTTCCCTAAATTGATGACGATAATGCTTTTGGTTTTAAAGCTACCGTCCTGCCATTCGGGGCGGCCATAGTTATTTCTCCGGATAAACACTTCATCGCAAAGTATCCAGAAGCACATTCTTTTGGCAGTTTTGCCATACCCCCTGCGGAAAGTTACTTGATTGTGCTTTGATTTATAAGTCCCCGAGGAAATGTTTCCGTCAGTGCTAATTACATAATAGCCCTTTTTTAAAATCCGTTTCAGCCAAAATAGCGTAGCATCTCGGTATTCCTGCCTTTTCTCGCCAGATTCGATCATGTCGTACCATTTGCCTTTTAAAACTAAATCAAGCATTGTTTAAGGGTTTAGAGATTTAAAGTTGTTTGCTGCCCGGCCACCGGTTTTCTATCCCAAATCACAAACTTCTGGTTCCCGCCAAACCGCGAGCGCGGGTGCGCCACGAAATCGCGCACATGGATTTTCACGTCCACCATGAACTCAATGGCCTTGGCGTGTTCGCCTTTGGGCTTGCCTGCCGATTCCCAACACAAAATGATGAAGGTTTTGCGCGGGAACGCCTCGACCAAGTTGCGGTACTGTTGGCCGGTCATGTTCAAGTAATCGCGGCTGTCCACGATGACCACCATCGGGCTGTTTTTGATGGCGAGGCGTTCGTGCATCTCTTCGACCGATTCTTTGTCGCCGAAAATCACGCGCCCGTTCACGTCCTGCATGTTGTTCCGGCGGATGGCGTCCTGCAGCGTTTTGGAAATTCCCTGCTCGAACGAGTTGTAATAAACCCGCGTGAACTTGGCCAGGTACTTCGCCAATTTGATGGCGAATTCTGTTTTGCCCTGCCCCGGTTTACCGTAGATGATGATGCGCATGTTCTTTTCCGGTTCGCCGAAAGTGGCAGCCCACGGCCCTTCAAATTGATAGGTGTCGAAGTTGCGCGAAAGAAAGTCGGTGATGCCTATTGCTCGCATTTTTCAAGGTTTTTTGGTTTCGTCAAATTGGGTTTTGTCCAAGACCAAGAGCATGCAATAAACTTTCCCAATTGCAATATCAGGGAGGGTTTGGGCATTTACGCCCATCGTTATTTCGCCACCTTTTTTGGTCAATTGCCCACGCAAGACGGTTGGGAACATTCGGATGTCGAGATTTTGGCTGGCCATCTCGCCCATCACTTTGAAGTCGCTGACTTGTGCCATTTTTGGTAAAAATTTAAAGTTTTTAGTTTGTGGAGCGGTCAGGATTCGAACCTGCGCGTTCACCCGACCTTGCAGCCAGGCTATCTAACCAACTGAATTACCGCCCCGTTTTTTGGAAAAATGCGGGACGTTTTCCAACGCCCCGCCTCGATTTACAAAACAAATTAAACCAATTAACAACATTAAATTTCTTCGATTGGCTGTGGTTTGACTTTGATGATTTTCAAAAACATTTTGTCAGAGTTCACATTGCCTTTTGCCCAAATCGTGATTTCGTCCCCAATGTGCTCCACCCTGAAATTTGTCGAAATCATCATGCCCACCCGCACTGATTTGGAGACTCTTTCGCAATCCTGGCGGACTGTTTCGGCCAAATTTGCCATGTTTACTTTGTCCTGTTCGCCCATCCATTCGGGCAGCGGTGTATTGAAATGATACATTATCAACTGGACTTCGGATAACAGTTTTTGGGTGGTCGTGCCCCACGGCTTTTTGATGATGGTGAGTTCAAGTTGCTTCATTTTAAAACTTTATTTTTGTATAAATCCCAACTGACGACCCTCCATTTGAATTTAGCGACAATTGTCAAGGCTTCTTCTAAGTCAAAGCAATCAATTGTGCATCTTGTCAAAATACCACGAGAATGGTCATCTATGGTGGCGTAATAATTTATCTCCAATTTCATTTCGGCACCTCCTTTTTCCGCCGCGCCACCCACCACGCCAGCACCGCCGACACAAATACAAAAATCAAATTAATCCACCAAGCATTGCCACCCGCCTCGCCTTTCACCGCCACCGGCACTTCCTTCACCAATCGCACCGTGTCGCGCACCGGCACTTCGATGATGATTTGTTTGCCCGGCGTGGCCACCGTGCGGGTCAGGTAAATGATGCTGTCCTTGGCCAGCCCGCCGGGGCAAGGCACGGTGTCGGTAATGACAAACCACTCCGGGTCGAGGGTGAGCGTGTCGAAAATGATGCGGTCGCGGATTTCGATGGTGGTGTCGAAACGGGTGAGGGTTTGAATGGCAAAATCTGGGCAGGGGTTGAGTTTCAGGGTCGGGCTGCAACTGCACAGGTAGAAAAGTGCAGCCCAAAGCAGCATGGCCACTGGAACCCAGACCATGAACGGGGCACAGCCAATACTTTCGCCTTCTTGCTGGTCAAGTTTTTGAAGAAAATCATCAAAGTTTTCTTCTTGAAAATTGTCGTTATTTTTCATTTTCTTGAATGAATTTAATGGTTTGAAATTTCTGCCCCGATTTCGCGGAGCAGTTTTTTGGCCGGTATTTGGAGGTACATCCGAAACGTGGACAGGGCAATCGGGTAGATGTGCTTCCGGTAGACAAAAATGTCCGGTTGGCCTTCCACCTTCACGGTCTGGTAAAATTCCTGCACGGCCAGAACCGTCCGCAGGTAATTTACACGCCTTCCATTTTGCTGTCGAGTCATGGGCTGATACTGGATTAGTTGTTTTGAGCGAGCCGGTTTTCGGCTTTGATTTTTTCCTCGCGCTGGCGGAGCAAAGCGTAGAGTTTTTTCTCCAATGCTTTGAGTTGGTCGAGGTCGCATTCGTAGAGCAGTTTCCCGGCGATTTGTGGCCGTTTCAAAAACTCGTTGACTTTCTGCCAACCATCCCAACCCGATGGCGTGAAGCCGAGGCCGGTGAGCAGGTTCAAAATGTTGCTCCGGTGCCGCCGGATGATAGGCGTGGCTGCGTTGCGTTTTTCGGCCTCGGTTTGGAGGTACAAGCAGACCGCTTCGATTTGCGCAGTGGTCAGGTCCTTTGAACTTTCCACGCCCTGCCCGGCGAGGATGTTGGCTTTTTGCTTTTTCAGTCCCGCTTGGTCGAGCAGGACGTGGAAACGGGCGAGTTCGGTTGAAGTAGCCATTTTGTCAGTTATTTGATGGTGAAGTCATTTTCCCACCGCCTTTGGCTTAGAAAGGTCTGCGGGTAGAGTTTTTCGATGCGGCCATCCTTCATTTTTAACCAGCGGTCGTATTTCGGGATGGCCACCAAACAGGCTGCTTTTTCGGCATCTTTGAGGGCTTGCCATTCTTTGATTACCCTTGTTTTTCCGCCGATTTTGTAGCCGTATTTTTCCCAAAAAACATCGAAGCGCAGGTCTTCGGGTATTTTCGTCACGCGGATTTTTTGGCTGTTGCCCCACCGCTCCATGACGCTTTTTTCATCTTTTGGCATTTCAGCAAAACACCAAATCAGTTGCTCGCGGCTCAACAAATGCGGGTTTTCGACGGTGATGGAAGCCAGCAACCCTTCTTGGTATCCGAGTTCCCAGCGGATTTCCTGGTTGATGACTTGCAGCGCATATTTTGCCATGATTTTTTTCCGGTTTTGTTTTTTTGGATGATGACCAGACTTGCGTCTGGCCATCATCTCACCCAAAAAATTCTGTTATAAAAAACTAAAATCAAATCCGCTCTTGGTCAGGCTTTCGGCTTGACGAAAGCCACCGTTTCTTTTTCGACAATTTGGAGGCCGCGCACTTTCAGGGCATTGCCGATGGCCGGATTGGTGCTGAGCGAAAAGAACATTTTTTCCACGTTCAGTTCGGTGGTTGTTTCGGCGAATTCGGGCAGTTCTTTGAGCAGGCCTTCGAGCGCAAACTGCTTTTGCTTCGCCGTCATGGTGCCAAAATCGATGGCCGGTTTGCCGGTCTTTTTTTGGGCAACCAGTTCGCCGAGGTCGGTGTTGCCGGTTTCGGTGACGTAGGCAGTCAGTTCGGTTTTGAGCGCGTCGGACTGCGCTTTGAGGTCTTTGATTTTGGCGTCCAATTCGACGACGGTGGCCGCTTTTTGCCGGGCTTCCTCTGCCGGGGTCAAGGGGGCTTGCTGTGCAATTTTCTTTGCCATTTTTTTGATAAAAAATTGATGAATTAAGATTGTGCGAACCCTGCTGCTCTGTTTTTTAGGGCGGGTGCAGGAATCGAACCTGCCCGAGTTGAGTTAAAAGCCCTATGTTCAGCCACCGAACTCCCCCGCCTTTTTCTCAATCCGACACGGGCAGGTGCGGATGTTTTTCTTTGACGATTTCGACCTTCATCTCGATTTCGAGACCCATTTTGGCCTCGCGGTTGAGTTCTTCGAGATAGTCAGTTTGTCCCAAAAAATTGGCCATTGCGTTGAAGTGGGTGAAAACCCGGCGGCTGCCCACCGTGTCGGCGCGGCAACGCATCGTGGCGGTCACGACCCTTTTCAGCCCTTTGGCTTGGAGTGTTTGAGGGGTTTTGAAGTCGAATGTTTCGACGTTTGGATGTACCGTTAAATTCATTTTATAGATGATTTAAAAAGTGGTTAAAAACAGTTGAGGATGCGGTGGCGAAGCCCTTTTTTCCATTTGCGCCACCATTCTTGAACCAAGACCAGGGCGCAACCGGAGACCATGCCGAGCAGGTAAATAATCAGTAGAAAAATCATTTTTTGTCGCGTTGTCGTTGGGCGTGAATCAGGTATTTGGCGGCATCGTTGAGTTTCGGCTTCGCGGCGATGGCTTCGATGAACTTGGCCATGCCGAACTTTTGCAATCGAATTTTGGCGTTCCAGATGGCTTTGTCCACCGTGTCCGCCTGCATGCTAATCGTGTAGCCGGATGTCCATTCTGCGATGACGATTTGAATTAAGTCCACCACATTTTCATCGGAATAGACCACCGGGCTTGCCACGAACAGGAACTTTTCAAAACCCGGAATCGTGACCGGCTGCACGTTTACTTCCAATGTGTGGCCGTCGTCGAGTGGGGAGCGCATCATCAATCCTTCCATTTTCCTTGCGCCTCCGCCGCTGGTTTGTCCAAATCGGATTTTAGGCCGATGCGGAGTTTCATTTCAGTATCGGTTTGGGAAATGATGTCCCAAGCCACTTCGTCGAACCTGCAATTGTTTATTTGAGAAAACAATTGGATGGGTTCTGAAATATTGAGCCTGTTGTAATCGTCCGCGTCTTCTGGGTCAATCAAGGCGTACTTTATGAAAAACCATTTCATGCCGTTTCCACCTCCTTCCCCGCCGGTTTGCTGGCGGTTTGCATCAAAATTTCCCGTTCGATTTTGCGGCGCAGCGGGCGCAGGTCGCGGATGACTTTGACCGATTGGTTGGCGAGCATGACTGATTCGGGTTCCATCTCGTTGAAAATGGAGATTTGTTTTGTTGGGTCGGTCAGGCCGTTGGCGTTGCAGATGGCGCGAACCTCGTTGAGCGTCGTCCCGTAGAGGTGAATGAACTTTCGGCCAAACCGGGAGTGGATTTCGTCGAACCCGTTTTTCTGCCATTTCACGCCGGTCGTGATTTTGCGTTCGAGGTTGTCAGTGCCGAGGATGACGCAGCCCATTTTACTTTCGACTTGATTGTACAAACTGATAAAAAAGCAGATGGCTTTGTCATTCAATTTGTCGGCTTCGTCGATGATTAAAAGCGGTTGGCTGTCGAGCCTTTTTACAAAAAAATCAATCACTTTGTCGGCGAGGCCGTTGGCGGAGAGGTAGCCGGTGCTGTCGGTGTCGATGCCCAGTGCCTTGCAAAGCCGGTGCAGGAAATCGGATTTGCCCATCGCGGCGTGTTCAACAGCGTAGTAAAAAACGGCGCGCCCGGCGTTGGCTTCGCGGAAATCGCGGCAGGCGGCTGTTTTTCCGCTGCCCGCCGGGTTGGAAACGGACATGAACATGGCGTTCGATTTGGCATCGTTGAAGACTTGGCGCAGTTTGCGGGTGTTGGCGGTTTCGACCATTTTCCAGCCGTCGAGCGACACGCCGAGGGCGATGGCCACTTTCATCCAATGTTCGTCCTTGACCATTTCAGAGACTCGCCCGGAGCGCATCTGCGAAATATAGGACGGGTTGAGTTGGCATTTTTCGGCCACCCGTGCGGCAGAGCCGAGCAAGTCAATCTCGTTGCTGATGGCCAACCGGATGTTATTTTGTTGTGCAGAAGTCATTTTTGCTGGTGATTTGAATATTCGAGGATTGGGTGATTTGATTAGATTTCGCAGGATTCGAGGTCGTCTTCGTTGAGCGGCGAGTATTTCCCCAAATATTGGAAAGCGTCAACCAGCGTGGCCGCTTGGGTGGCGAGTGCTGCCGCCCGGTACGAATCAAATTCGTCGGTGCTGTTGATAAACTGTTCCAATTGTTCGTAACTGTGGCACAATGCCACGAGCGCGGTGTAGTCTTCGTAGTGGATTTTGAAAAGGGAGCAGGGGGTTTCGTGGCCGGGGCGCGGGCGGGTCTTCAAACCGTCGGTGACTTCGGAGACAATCTGGCGGCGGAGTGCCAAATCATGCTTCGACGGTGCGCCCATGCTCACGGTGCCGTCCGGTTCGAGGCGTGCCAAAGTGGGGTCGAGCACGGAAAGCCATTGGCGGTTGACGATGCCGTGAAGCATGGTGCAACCATCCCTGCCGATGGTTTTTATGGTGAAAAAAGTCTCCTGCTGCAAGACTGCGAGCCGCAAACGCCAAGCATTTGCGTCCTTTTCGTCGGCGATGATGTTGCCGTTGATGGTCTTTTTCATTGTTGCTGAAAATTAATACGGTAAAAAATTCGGTGGAAAATCAGTAGTCCATTCGGATTAAATCAGGGGTCAGGACAAATTCTTCTTCTTCATGGTATGCTTCGATTTGTTGGCGTTTCGCGGGTTTTTGCGGCGATTCCATGCCCAACATTTCATAATTTACATAGTCGTCGGTGGCCGCTTCGTGCAGGGCTTTGCCGCCCGTTTGGTGGAGCAGCACCGCCATTTCGCCCAAATCCAGCCCTTCCAATTTGGCTTCCAAACCCATTTGCCGGGCGTTTTCCAAGTCGGTGAGTCGTTTTTTGGCCTTGCCGACGTTGCTGAAATCGGCGTTTGGCCCGTATCGCTCGGCTGCCACATCCAAGCGCACTTCGCCGATGAAACGGCGGTAGGGGTTTTCGCCTGGCTCGAATAAATAGGCCGTTTCCGGGTTTTCGAGGTCAATGCAAATCACGACCCGCGTCTGTTCGCGGTGGCGGATGGTGATGGGGTCGTCGCATTTGTAGTCCATTTTTGTACCCTCGATTTCGGGGGTCAACTGCCCGTTGCGGCGCATCGTCACGGTCGTTTCGTAGCCAAACAACTCGGCAAAACGCTCCGGTTTGAGCGTGATGACGTGCGGTTTGGGCGATTCCCGCCACATTTGCGAGGGGCTGCGCTCGCAGTTTTTGTGGGCGCGGGGCGACCATTTCGCCATCGGCGTTTGGGCAAATTGCGCGACCCAGTGGCTCGCTTCTTTGGCCAAATCTTGGTACGTCCAACCTTCGCGGGTGGCCAGTTTGGTCATCGCGTTGAGGTGTTCTTTCGAGCGGTGGGCGGATTCGCCTTTCGCTTGAATGCCCTCGCCGTAGTACCAATCCGAGTGCTGAAAACAGATGCTTTGTAAGGTGCGCCACCACCTTTCCTGCTTGGCTTTGGCCGTCGCGGTGTGCGTCACCGTGACCACGACCCCGGAGGCGCGGAGCCGGGCAATCATTTCTTCGCCTTCCTTCGAGTTGTGACCGGGAAAACGGTCGCAAACCAGTTCGTAGGGCAGGTGACCGGCGGCGCGGTAGGCTTCCATCAACAGGGTGCGGTACGCCCAGCGGTTCTCCGAAAAAGTGTAGGTGACGGCCAGCGGGTTCAAGGAATGCACGTCGGAGACGGCGGCCATGAACACCGATTTCTTGTCAGTTTTGCCTGTTTTTTCGTCGCGCACGGTGACGGGCAGGAAGTTGACCCGCGTGGCGTCCATCATCCAACAGTCACCGGCAAACGGCGCGGGGGCGATTGTTAGATGACCCCGATATTTGCTCGCTTCGCGCCCGCGCTCGCCGAACCGGGCGATTGCGGTCAAGTATTTGACCTCTTTGGAATACACGATTTGTTCGAGCGCGGAAAACGAGGGGGCGGTTTTGCCCATGATTTCCAAGATTTCGCGGACGGTGCGCACGATGTGCGAGCCGGTGTAGTTCTGCGACCGCGACCGCAGGGCGATGACCAATTGCTCGGCCAAATCGTCCATCTGCTTGCGGGCAAACTGGTTGCCTTCGCGGGGCAGGCTCACCAAATCGGTCACGGCCTTGCCAGATTGGGCGATTTCGCCCGCTTTGTCGGCCAATCGCCGCCAGTGGTGGGGCAAATACTGGATTTTCAAACGCTCCAAAGCAGCCGCGCAATCCGCCCAAAAATGCTTGTTGGTGGGCTTTATGCCCAGTTCGTCGCGGGTTTCGAGGCAGATTTCGAGGGCTGCGGCGGCGCGGGCAAGGTTGGTGGCCTGTTCGTCGCGGTAGCCGCGATATTCCGATAAATGGCGTTGGGTGCGGGCGGTTAAATCTTGGTCAAAACGGGTTTGGATGGTGTGTTTTTGGGTGGTTAAAGCCTCTTTTGGGGGCAGGATTGCCCGTTTTCCTTCGGGCAAATGGTCATAATCGTAAAAAAAGACTCCATCCTTTTTCCAAAATCTCCAAACACCAAATCCAGCGGGCATTTTGTCCTGCTTGCGGCGGGCAACAGGTACGGCTTTGCGATACATTGGCCGCGCACGGTCTTTTAAATAACTCGTATTAAAGCCTTCGCAGAGTTGCATCAAAAGGGTTTCTGAAAGCCACTTTTCGCCCTTTTCGGTAGAGATAATGTCGTTGGAATTGATTGTCATTTTACTAAAAACTAATCAGATTAAGCCATTTGTGCCATTCTGAATGCTTCATCGGCGAAAGAAGAAGCGCGGGATAACTTTGCCTTTTTTTTGACTTCTAATTCGAGCCAGAATTCGGCAGCGGCTTCCAAAAGGTCGGGGTCGTTTTCTTCACCGGTCCCGACGACCAACCGCACCCACTCTGTGCTACAATTGGCCTTTTCAGCAAGGCTTTTAATCGCACCGTAGTGAGATTTCAAACCTTGATAAATCTTGATTCGTGTATTTTCAGTTATTTCAGTCATTGGTACTAATTTTGCCTTTGTCGGCGTTTTTGTTGGGACAAATGTAAAATCCTTTATCTTGATATATCAAAGTATTTGATAAATATTTTTATAATTTTATTTTAATGTTGCATACACCCTTAAATATCAAGCACTTACGAGGCTTGAAAAAAATGAACCAAAGTGAACTTGCTGCCGAATTAGGCTTTCGACAGAACACTATCTCCAATTACGAGAATGGCAAAAGCAATCCCAATCATGGGGATTTAGTTAAATTGTCAGACTATTTTGGCGTCGGTGTGGAGGTGTTGATGCGGAAAAATTTGCAGAAAGAATTCCTGACTTGGGACGAATTTGAAATTTGGAAAAAAAATGAACAGGCGCGAGAAGACCAATTGGGGAGGGTCTCGCTCGCGCCTGTTATGCTCGATGCTTTAATGTCGCACTACGTTAAACGGATGAGTCAATTGCTCAACCAACCAGCAGATGAGATTCGGTTGGAATTGGAGGAGGAGTTTGCAAAAAGTCGGGCAGCAATGCAGGGAAAAAATATCGTGGACTGATAGTGCCAGCATTTTTTAATTTTTGAAATAAGGTATCGGCGGTCACTCGCCGAAGTCGATGTTTTTTAACTTTTCGAGACATGGGAAACATTTTAATTTGACGGGAGAAGATACAAATTTAGAGAAACAGACTCGCTGTTAAAAACATTTTGTTCCTATATTTATTATTTGGATGTAAACAGACTTCACAAAACAGTGTGTTTTACATTCATAATTTTTAGCGTGTGTTTTATCAAGAATTTCTACAAAACAATTCGTGTTGTTGATTTCCAAACGCGCAGTATTTGCAACAGCAAAAAAGTGTTGCTTTTTAGTGTTGCCAGAAATCCAAAACCAAACGCGCACAAAAAGCCACCCCAAAAACCTGCCCCTACCTGCCCCATGTACTGGGATTGCTGATACAGGGCGTGAGGTGGCGTGTGAGGCGACGGAATTAAAGTGTCTTGGGTGATACGGGAAGCGGGGCAGGGTTTAATTAAAGGGCAATTAAAGGGTACTGAAGGGGTTGTAAGGCGTGGTGGCAGTATTTGGTGAGGTGTAATGTGCTGATAAACAAACTTTTCGGGCAAAAAATATCGGGCAAAAAAATGCGTGTTTAGATTTACGGGTAATAGTTTGGCCGACTGTTTTTGATTCCCCGTTGTTTTTTTGCAAAGTCAAACGTGGCCGCAAAATGAAAGAATTGAGGCTGTCGGCCTTGATTTCCACTCGAAAATTGACGCGGTGATTTGTGTTTTTGGCCTCGGAATGGTCATTTTCATCATAAATTTCATTGCCCGTCGTGCCCGTCAAAAATTGGCGAACCGTAATTTTTTCGGAAACCGTGTTTGAATTATTGAAAAAATAACTGCCCGTCACCTCTGTTTTTTTACCCCACGAATCGGTGTAATTGATGCCGATTGCGTGCGTCGTAGCGATGCCGCCGGAGGGATTTACTAAAAAATCGCCCGTTCCACCACCACCGCTGCGATTTCCGCCGCCGCCAAAATTTCCGCCACCGCCTTGTCGTCCGCTGCTTTGGCCGCCCTGCGCACCGCGATTTCCGCCGCCGGAACTTCCGGTCGCGCCCAAAATATCGTCCACCGCAAAATTTTGCTGATTGATATTGTTGGTCAAACCGAGGAAAGAAATGCGCCGGTTGCCGTCAAAAAAATTGATGTTTCCGCCCGCCTGATATTTTTCCTTGGGCAAACCAGCGATTTTTGACGCATCTGACAAACCAAAACCGGCGTAAATTTTTCCAAACTGCCCATTTTTCATGCCCGGTTTCGTGACGATATTTATCGTTTTTGTGGTGTTGCCGTCGCTGATTCCGGTGAACTGGCTTTGGTCAGTTTGGGCATCAAAAATCTGTACTTTTTCGATGACTTCGGCAGGCAGGTTTTTCAAAGCCGCCGTCGCATCGTCGCCAAAAAACGGTTTTCCGTCCACCAAAACGCGCTGCACTTTTTCGCCCTGCGTGCTGAGTTGGCCATTTTCGACGGTCATTCCGGGCATTTTTTGAATCAAATCTTGCGCGTCCGCATCTTTCAAAACTTTGAAAGCATTCGAGTTCATCTCGGTCGTGTCGCCACGCTGCACGGCAATTGGGGTTTTTTCTTTTACTTCTATTTGGTTTAAAATCAGGGAGTTATCTGCCAAAACGATTTGTCCGAGGTCTAAATTTCCAGTGGCGAGCGTCAGGTTTTTTGTAAAATTTTCCAAACCCAAAAAACTGATTTCGAGCAGGTAGTCGCCTTTTTCAACTTCATTTAAAATGAAATTGCCGTTGGGCTGGACGGTGGAGTTTTTCAAAATTTCGCCTGTCGGGTTTTTCAGCGCGACGACCGCGCCGGGCAAAAAACTTCCGGTGGCGTCGGCCACATTTCCAGAAATCGAAAATTTTTGGGCGGACAAATTCATGGCAAAAAAGAGGAGGGCGAGGGCAAGTGAAATTTTCATTTTTTTAAATAGTGTTTCAAAAGTGTCGAATCAGAATTTACGGGATTTTAGGATTTCCAGAATTTGCATATTTTGAAAATTCTAAAATTCCGTAAATTCTGATTCCTACTTTTTATAAAAGCAAAAAAAAACGCCCCCACGAAAGCCAAAACTTCGGTGGAGGCGCGTCAAAATTAGTTCAACCGAGGCTCAATTGCCTTTTTCGGCTTTTTTCTTGGCGCGTTTTGCATCGGCCTTTTCTTGGCTTTTTGCTTTTTGCTCGGCTTTCAAAGTTTGCCATTGTGCGTATTGTTCGGCGGTCAACGCGGCTTTGAGTTCCGCGTCTTGATCAACGCGGACTTTGTTCAAAGCATCGCGTTTTTCTTTTCCTTTGGCCATTGCTTGCGCGTCGGCTTGCAACGGAGCATATTTCGCGTAAATCGCCCGAACTTGGGTCGCACGTGCTTCGTCCAACGACAATTTTTTAATCAAAGAATTGGCCTGTGCCTCGGCACGGCGTTCGGGACTTCCTTTTTGACCTTTTTGGGCTTGGGCTGAAAAAATGCCGAAAACAAAAAGGAGGGAAGCCAACAAGAATTTTTTTGTGAAACGCATAAAACTTAGTTGTTTTAAAATGAAAAAATGTTTGAGTTACAAAACGGTTGATATGACGCAAACGAGGAAAAAGAGTTTACTTTTCGGAGGTTTAAAAAGTCATACCAAAAGGTTAAAATCCTAAAACGCGGTTGCAAGGTTTTGGATTGGAATTTTTTCAAAAAATATTTTTGGCAATTTGCAACCATTTTTTCTCGCGCCCACCTTCCTTTTCATATTAAATATGGAACCAGCCGCAACTCAAATTTCTGAAATCATTGCTGCCAGCGTCGTGGGCGACCGCCGGGCGCAGCGGTGGTTGTACGAACATTTTAAATCGAAAATGTTCGGGGTGTGCCTTCGCTACGCCGATCATCGGCACGAAGCGGAAGATTTGTTGCAGGAAGGATTTATCAAGGTTTTTCGGGATTTGCACCAGTTTCGGGGCGCGGGGAGTTTTGAAGGTTGGATGCGCCGGGTGATTGTCAACAATGCTTTGCAGTTTATCAAAAAGAAGAAAAATGCGCTGCAAATGACTGATATCGAGAACGTTTCGTGGCAAATTGGTGAGGAAGACGCGCCGATGATTGAAGAGGAAGACATCACGGACACCCTGCTGCGGCTGATGCACAAGATGCCTACAGGTTTTCGGACGGTCTTGAATCTTTATATTTTGGAAGGTTTTTCGCACGCCCAGATTGCCTCAGAATTGGGCATTTCGGAAGGCACTTCCAAATCGCAGTTGAACCGGGCGAAGGCTTGTTTGAGGGGTTTGCTGGAAAAAAATCTGACGAGATAAAATAGAAAATTATGGATGAAAATATACAAAAAGATGGTCTGGAAGATTTTTTGAAAAAATCTTTCGAAGACTTTGAACGCAATCCGTCCGACGGGTTGTGGGATAAAATTGATGCAGGTTTGAACGCGCCAGCCGCTCCAAAAATCGTGCAAATGCATCCCGGTTTGACGTTCAAAACTTGGTGGATTGGGCTGGCGGCGGCCCTGTTTTTGGGCGCGTTTGCTTGGCAATATTTTTATTTTCAGGAAAAAATCGAAGGGCTTTCGGAAAAAGTGGCGCAGCAAAATCAACGGTCGAAAAATGATGAAATTAACTCAATTCAACCGTCGGATGATTTGAAATCTGAAAATCAAAACGCAGCCGTCGAACCAAAAAGTGATGCAATTCAAAATAATGCTGACTCGAAAAACTTGACAAACGGCACACTTGAAATACCTATTCAAAACATTGAAAGTCAACAAGTTGAAAATAAAAACGCGCGGCAAAATTTGGTTGAAAATTCTTTTCCAAAAAATGAATCTGGCCAGCAAAAATCAAAAAATCAGCAGCAAAATTTGAAAGAAAATTTTACAAAAAACACCCATCCAAATGGAGTAGAGCCAAACGTTTTGAATGAAAATCAAATTGAAAAATTGATTGAAAATTCAAACCAAAACGTCGCGGTGGAAACCCAACCGGAAGCGCAAAACGTTTTTTTTCCACCCGAAAACGAGGAGCAAAAACCGATTGAAAATCAAAAGCAGGAGGATAAATCTTTGAAAACCAACAATTTGGTGGCTTTGAATTTGTTGCCGAGCCTTGGTTTTTCAAAATTGGATTCGCCGCAGGAAATCTTTTTTTCGCAGTTGCCGATGGTAAAACCGCTCCGTCAAAAATCTTGGACGGTTGGAGTTCATGCCGCAAAATTGGCGACGCGGGCAACGGCAGAATTCCAGCCGCAGCGATTTCCAGACCCAAAAGACCACGGGAAACGGGTGGCCCAGGATAAAGCCGTTTCCGGAAATACCGTTTTCGCAGGGGTTTCTTTGGAGAAAAAATTGGCGAAAAACTGGTCTTTCGTCAGTGGTTTTGATTTTCGGGAAGCGAATTTGACAGGAATGCACAAAGCAGAATTTGAATTTCGGGACAGAAAAAATGGTGGCCCAGGTCCCGGGCACGACCACGAACATGATTTTAATTACAATTTGAACAACGGCGGCGGCTCGGCGACCATCGAATTTCGGGTGGACGAAACCGACCCGACCCAACATATTGACGATGACGAAAAAATTGAATTTGAGGCAAAAACTCAGCAGAAAACGCAGTGGATTTCCGTGCCGCTGGCTGCGAAATTCAGTGTTGGACGCGGTCGCTGGCAGTTCAATTTGAAAGGTGGTGTGGCTGCTAATTTCTTGATTTTCAATGATTTCACAATAACTGACTTGTCCATTTCCAACCCGAAATTTAAAATAGAACCGCAATCGTCCGGCCAAAAAATGCCCGATCCGCTCCAAAAATTGACTTTGGATGGACTAGTTTCTGCGGGCATCGAATATCGTTTCAATAAAACATTCAGTCTGGTCGCCGAACCAATGGTGATGACCAATTTGATGGATTACCAAAATTTGGATTTTGCAAAAATAAACAATTTTATGTACGGCATGAACCTCGGATTCAACTATCGATTCTAACATTTTTTAAACTTTTCAAAACTTTTCTTAGATGAAAAATTTGCTTTTCGCAGTAGCCAGTTTCATGCTGGTTTGCATCGTGGCTTGTCAAAAAGAGACCGTGAACCCGGTTTCGGACATCATTTCGACTGATTTTGCAATCACCAGTCGCGACAGCGGTCATCATCACGGTGGCGGTCATCACGGTGGCGGTCATCATCACGGTGGTGGTCATCACGGTGACTCGTTGCACATCAATCATGATTCGCTTCATGTTCACAACGATTCACTGCACATTCAACATGATTCGCTACATGTTCACAATGATTCGATTCCGCATCACGGTGGGCATCATTTAGACACGACCGTCATTCATGGCGGTGGACATCACGGCGGTCACCATCATCATGGTGGCGGCGGAAATTAATTGCTTTTTAGAGTGGGTGTTTTGAGGCATAAACGATTGAAATGCACATTCAAATTTTGAACAAAAAAAGGCAGCGTCTCTTCGACGCTGCCTTTTTATAATTTTGAACTTCGATTTTTTTAATCTTTTTTATTCGTCATCGGCATCAAAATTTAAAGTTTTAGATTTGTATTTTGATTTTTCAACGGGTTTAAGTTTTTTTTTCCGTTGGTCATCGCGAACATTTTCGCGGGAAGAGTCGAAGCGTTGAGCATCTTTTTTATGCTTATCAAAATGCTTCTGCATGGCGGACTGGTTTTTGATAAATTAGTTAAGAGATGTTTCTAAAACTGCCCGGAAACCGAATGAAACCACCGTCCCCGAACCGTTTGTCGGTACAAAAATAAACGACCCTGCAAAAAAAGTCAACCCTTCCCAAAAAAAAATTCCAAACGGCAATTATTTCTGCCTTGAAAATTTCCCTAAAAATTCAAAACCAGTTCAAGCAAACAAATCCGGGTCTTCTTGCTGCGGATATTTCCACCTGAAATAAAAACCCATCAAAAGTCCAAAAACAAATCCGCCGATATGTGCCCAATAAGCCACATTTCCGCCATCCTCGCCAGTCACGTTGAAAATACCAAAGCCAGAAGTAACTTGTTGTAAAAACCAAAAACCCAGAAAAACCCAGGCTGGGATGTAAAAAATGGAGAAGAAAATCAGCAAAATCATTTTCACTTTCGACTTCGGAAACATAATTATGTACGCGCCCATCACCGCTGAAATCGCCCCGCTCGCCCCGACGCACGGCACGCCGCTCGCCGGGTCAATCCCAACTTGTGCCAGCCCGGCAATAATTCCACCGGCCAAGTAAAAAAGCAGGAAGCGAAAATTGCCGATCGTCGCCTCGACGTTGTCCGCAAAAATCCAGAGAAAAAGCATATTTCCAATCAAATGCGCCCAGCCGCCGTGCAAAAACATACTCGTGATGAGGGTCGGCAAGTCCACGCCTGTGGAAATTTCGTTGGGAATCGCGCCATAAGTTTCGACAAAACTGGCCGCTGCGCCTTCCGGCAGGTTGTTTTGGAAAAGGAAAATCGCCACGTTCACCAAAATAAATGCGTAACTGAAAAGCACCGGGTGGCCGCGTTCGATGTTGTCGTCGCCGATTGGAAAAATCATCGTGGGTTCGTCGTTTGTGAAAAAATGTACTTGCAAAAATCGTCCGCCAACAGCAAAGTTTTGCCCTGAAAATGGCGGCGCGGGTGCAAGTGCCGGGCGAAAGTAGCGGTAAGCGTTGCGTCTTTTTCCAAAAAATTTTGCAGCGTCCGGAGCACTTTAAAATAGCGAGCGGGGTCGTTGGCCGAGGGGATTTCTTTGGCCTGCAAAAATTCCATCGCCCGGCGAAACACCTCAAAATTGTACGGCGCGTAACTTTCCGGGTACCGAAATGCGAGATAAATGGCAATCATCCGATAATCCGAGTGGTAATGATTGTTTTCGATGGTCGCAACTTTTGCTTTTTTGAAATCGGCCAGCAGCCCGTCGCAGCCAAAAATGAACCGCCCGATCCGAGCCTCGACCAACCGTGTTTCATTAAAAAGGTCGTCGAACATCGTGCGCACGGTCATCGGTTCGAGCCGCCAAAATTCGAGCATCATTTTTTTGGGATACCAATTTTCGGTCTGCCAAAGCCGCCGCGTTTCTGGATTTTGAAAACTGCGGTCGAACATCGCAGCGGGGTCGGACGTGTCCAAATTCCAGTTGTCTTGAAAAATTTGCACACTTTCCCAAAGATGGATATTTGGGTGGTGCCGCAGCCCGGCGAGGTGTTTTTTGTAGCCTTCGATGGCTTGTTGGATTTTCGATAGAACCATAAAAAAGAGGTTTAGAAAGTTTAGGGAGGTTTAGAAGGTTTAGTTTATCGTTTTGCAAGCAACTAAACCTTCTAAACCTCCCTAAACCTACTAAACCTCTTTTAAAAAAAATGCCGCCGAGTCGCTTGCGCTTCCCGGCGGCTAACCCCAAAAAACCAAATGAAAACTTGTGCAATGAACGCACCTTTTCTTCAATCGTTGAAATATTTTCTCAACTTTTTTGTCATAATTTTCTGAAAATGACGCCAACAATTTATTTCTCAACTTGAAAAACGAAAAACAATTTTTAACCGCTTTCAAAAATTTCACTTAAAAAACTGATTCTAACCTCTAAAAACTAAACTCTAAATTAAATATCGATCAACAAAGCAATCGGGTCTTCGATCAAATTTTTCACTTTCACCAAAAACGTCACCGACGTCGATCCATCGATCACCCGATGGTCATAACTCAAAGCCAAATACATCATCGGTCGCGCCTTGATTTCGCCTCCGACCACCATCGGGCGTTCTTTGATGGCGTGCATCCCCAAAATCGCGCTTTGCGGTTCATTAATAATAGGTGTGGACATCAAACTGCCAAAAACACCGCCGTTCGTGATGGTAAAAGTACCGCCCGACATTTCTTCGAGGCTCAATTTTCCGTCGCGCGCCTTCGCTGCGAGTTCTTTCAATTTGCCTTCGACCTGCGCAAAATTCAAACTTTCCACGTTCCGAATCGGCGGCACGACCAACCCGTTCGGCGTCGAAATCGCAAAACTGATGTCTGCAAAATCATGAAAAACAATTTCCTCGCCATCCAACATCGCGTTCACGTCCGGCATTTCAAGCAAAACTTTGGCACAGGCCTTCGCAAAAATGGACATGAAACCCAGTTTGATGCCGTATTTTTTTACAAATGCCTCTTGGTATTTTTCACGCAATTCCATCACCGCAGTCATGTCCACTTCGTTGAAAGTGGTGAGCATCGCCGTGTTATTTTTTGCGGAAACGAGGCGTTTTGCAATCGTCCGGCGCATTCTCGAAAGCCGTTCGCGGTGTTCATTTCTCGAAAAATTGGCGGGCAAAACAACCGCCGGAGCGCCAAACGGAGCAGGTTTTGGTGGTGCAGGAATTGGCGAAGAGGACGGCGGAGGTGTGAAAACTGGCGCGGCAGTTTTTTGTTCAACAACTTTTTGGGCATCTTCTTTTGTGATTCGCCCATCTTTTCCACTGCCCGAAACTGTCGAAGCACTCGCCCCGCCGTCTGCCAAAATTTTCGCGGCAGCGGGCGACGGGTGGCCGGTCGCGTAATTTTCGGAAGTCGCAGCGGCCGGCGGCGTGGCCGTTTTTTCAGTTTCAGATTTTGAAATTTCGGCAGGTTTTGGAGATTCGGCGGACGCAGCAGCGGCCACATCGGTTTCAATTTTTCCAAAAAGTGCCCCGATGTCGAGGTCTTCGCCTTCTTTGGCGACCCAAATTAACTTGCCCGCTTTTTCGGCCAAAAGTTCTTGGTTCGCTTTTTCGGTTTCGATTTCGCAAAGTGGTTCGTCGAGCGCGACCGTGCTGCCGTTCGGTTTGAGCCATTTGGCAAAAGTCACGCTGGAAATGGATTCGCCGAGCGCGGGGATTTTTAATTCTAAAACAGCCATTTTATCAATTAGGAATTACGAATTAGGAATTGCGATTGGAGCAGTCCATTTTTTGAAAAAAATAGACTGCTGAATTTCGGGCAAAAGTAGAAGTTTAATTCTTCTTTCTCACTTTGAAAATTGCTCGACGCCCCGCAAAATCAACCAAAAACTGATGCAAACCAGCAGGTGCCCTATGTCAAAATAAGTGAACCAAGTCCCGAGTGAAAATTTCAAAAAATGCACCAGCCCGGCGGCGGCGGGAAAAACCAGAGACCATAGATAAAGTTGGTGGCCACGGTTTTTGGTTTTTCGAAAAATGAAAAATGCGATGCCTCCGCCGATAATCAAATAGCCGACGACGGTATACAATTCCGTAAAAACGAAGGTCAATTTTTGGAGCGACAAAAAGCCAAAAACCAAAAAAGCCAACTGGTTGAAAATGACGAGGCGATTGGAAAATCTTTCCGAAAAAAAAGTTTTTCCCTGCAAAATCATGCCGTTTGCCAAAAAGTAAATGCCGATCATGCTCAAAATCCAACTGGGTACTTTTCCCCAAAAATGAAAAACGTGGACAAAAGCATGGCCAAAAAGGCCTCCAACCAAAGCCGAAAATGCCGTGAAAATAAAAAACTGCCTGAAAAAACGGGTTTCCGGCTGGGACGCGTTCAGTTTTTTCAACCTAAAAAATGCATAAAAACACACCACGACGATGGCCAAATCGGTCAGTGCGATGCTTAAGTCTGAAATTTTCAGGCCGAAAAAATCAACCGAAGGTTGGAGAGCGAGTGGTTCCATATTTTTGGAGGTCGAAATTTATTTCGTCAATTTATTCTCTAAATAATTGACTGTGAATAGTTTAGAATCAAAAAGGCGAAATAAATTTCGCCCTCCAATCAACCGAAAATAGCATGAAAAGCATACCTCGAAACTTGAAACATCGCCCAAAAAATACCCACCAAAATCGCCACGAAAATCAACATCAAAAATGCGAACGACCACTTTGCCGAAGGCCGTTTTTCTTCCGTGGCGTAATATTTTTTCAACAAATCCACGTTCCGGCGATTGGCTTTGAAACCCAAATCGAACAAATCGCCGACCAACGGAATCGCCCCGACGACGGCGTCCAAAGCCACATTTCCCAACATTTGCAACATTAAAACCGGCCCCGCGCCGCGCCGCGCCATCACCGAAACGAGGTAGCCCGAGACCAGCAGGCCCGCCGCGTCGCCCACCCCGGGGATAAAACCGAGCAGCGAATCCAGCCCAAAACGGATGTCCGTGCCGGGGATTTTGAAGCGGTTGTCCATCAAATTGGCTACGAAATCGAGGCCAGCGAGCGGGTCGTTTTTTGGGGGAGTTTCTTGATTTTCTTTGTTCATCTTTTAAAAATTTTTAGAAAATAGGTTTCTGCAAAGGTTAAAAATACCTTTGCTGCCGCGAAATTTTTTCTGAAAATGCTCTACTCCATCGAAGAAATCGGCCAAATCATCGGCGGCAAGTTCCTCCAAAAAACCTCCGCCGAGACCAAAATCGAACACCTGCTGTTCGACTCGCGGCAGGTTTCCGCGCCCGCGACCTCGCTTTTTTTTGCTTTGACTGGCCAACGGAACAACGGCCACAAATATCTCTCGGATTTGCACCGCGCTGGGCTGCGAAATTTTGTGGTTTCGGAAAATGTGGATGCTGAAAATTTTCCAAATTCCAACATTTTAAAAGTTGAAAACACGCTCGCCGCGCTGCAAATTTTGGCCGCTGCGCACCGCCAAAAATTCAAAATCCCAGTCATCGGAATCACCGGGAGCAACGGAAAAACCATCGTAAAAACTTGGCTCACCCAACTTTTGCAGCCCGATTTCGAGGTCGTGAGCAGCCCAAAAAGTTACAATTCGCAAATCGGCGTGCCACTTTCTGTCTGGCAAATGCAGCCGCGCCACGATTTGGCGATTTTTGAAGCAGGCATTTCGCGCCCCGGCGAGATGGAAAATTTGGAAAAAATCATCCGCCCGGACATCGGTATTTTTACAAATATCGGCGCGGCGCACCGCGAAGGTTTTGAAACGCAGCAACAAAAAATCGAGGAAAAAATGCTGCTTTTTCGCCACGCGAAAACTCTGGTTTTTTGTGCCGACCACGAAAAAATTGCCCGTGCGATTTCAATTTCAAATTTTTCAAAAAAAACAATTTCGTGGTCGGCCACCGGCCAGCCCGCTGACCTTCAAATCATTGAAAATCAAAAACTTGCGAACGGTTTTATAAAAATAAAGTACAAAATTTTCCACCCTGAAAAATTCCAAAACTTGGAAAAACCGGGTTTTGATTTTGGAAAAATTTTCAGTTTCTCCCTCCCATTTTCTGACGCCGCTTCGATTGAAAACGCATGCCATTGCCTCGTCGTTTTGCTGTATTTTGGCACCTCGCCCGGCAAAATCCGCAGCCGTTTTTTGCACCTCGAACCCGTCGAAATGCGCCTCGAATTGAAGGCCGCCATCAATCGCTGCACGTTGATAAACGATGCGTATTCCAACGATTTGAGTTCGCTTGCCATCGCTTTGACGTTCGCGGCGGCGCAGGCGCGCGACCGAAAATTGACCTTGATTTTGTCCGATATTTTTCAGTCCGGGCTGTCGCCGGAAATTTTGTACCAAAAAGTGGCAGAGGTCATTTTGGAAAAAAAAGTCGCCCGATGTATTGGCATCGGCGTTGATATTCAACAAGTTGTGAAATATTTGCCCAAAGATTTTGAGACAAAATTTTACGCCACGACCGACGATTTTTTGAAAAATTTCAACGAAATCCACTTCGCCGACGAACTGATTTTGTTGAAAGGTTCGCGGGTTTTTGCCTTCGAGCGCATCGCCCGGCGGCTCGAAAAGAAGGCGCACAAGACAGTTTTGGAAGTCAATTTGTCCGCGCTCGTCCACAATTTGAATGTTTTTGGAAAATTGCTCCGTCCCGGCGTGAAAATTTTGGCGATGGTCAAGGCATCTGGCTACGGCAGCGGCGCGGCGGAAGTGGCGAAATTGTTGGAATTTCACAAAATCGACTACCTCGGCGTGGCCTACGCCGACGAAGGCATCGAACTGCGGCAGGCGGGCGTGAATTTGCCGATTTTGGTGCTCAATCCTCCCGCCTCAGGCGGGACGAGCCTCGATGCCATCCTTCGTTTTCGCCTCGAACCGGAGGTTTATTCGTTGCCGGGGCTGGCCGATTTGATTGATTTTTTGGGAAAAGAACGGCGCATCGGCATCCATTTGAAGTTCGACACGGGCATGCACCGCCTCGGTTTTGAGCCGCGAGATTTGCCAGAATTGATTGAAATTTTAGAGAAAAACCCGCACGTCGAGGTGAAATCCGTGCTCTCGCACCTCGCTGCCAGCGACGCGCCGGGGCACGATGATTTTACAAAAAAACAGGCCGCACAGTTTTTGGAAATGTCCGAAAAATTGACGGAAGCCATTGGTTATCAACCGCTTCGGCACATCGTGAACACGTCGGGCATCGCACGTTTTCCTGAATTTCACTTCGACATGGTGCGCGTCGGCATCGGTTTGTACGGTGTCCAAGTCGCTGGTTTGTCCGAAAAATTGATGGTGGTCAACACGTTGAAAGCCACGATTTCGCAAATCAAAAACATCGCGCCGGGCGACACGGTGGGCTACAACCGGAACGGAAAAATCGTGCGCCCGACCCGCATCGCCACAGTGAGCATCGGATACGCGGATGGTTTGTTGCGATTGGCTGGAAATGGCCATTTTTCGATGCAGGTTCATGGAAAATTCGCCCCGACGGTCGGCAATATTTGCATGGACATGACGATGCTCGATGTTTCCGAAATCCCGCAGGCCGCGGCGGGCGACGAGGTCATAGTTTTTGGGGAAAATCCGCCCGTCGAATCGCTGGCAAAAGCCTTGCAAACCATTCCGTATGAAGTGTTTACGAATATTTCAGAGCGGGTGAAACGGGTTTATTTTCAAGAATAATTTTTTACCACAAAGGCACATTAGAAAACATAAGAAGTTGGTTTTCAAAAACTTATGTTTTCTGATGTGTGTTTGTGGTAAAAAAATCCAAACCAATTTTGAATGAAAAATTTACTAAAAATCACCACACTTTTTGCCCTGATTTACACCCTCGCCTGCAGCAAAAAAAATCAGGAAACCGCCACCCTGATTTTAAAAAACGCCCAATTTTTCACCGCCGAAAACGATGAAAAAACAGTGTCGGCAATCGCAGTCCGCGGCGACCGCATTGTTTTTGTTGGAGACGAAAAAGACGTCGAAAAATGGGTCGGCGACTCCACCAAAATCATGGATTTGCAAGGAGCGTTTGTCATGCCGGGCTTCATCGAAGGGCATGGGCATTACGAAAATTTGGGACGTAGTTTATTGACAATCAAACTGTTGGATACAAAAAGTTGGGACGAAATCGTCGGTCGCGTCGCTGAAAAATTGCCCACCGCCAAACCCGGCGAGTGGCTCGAAGGTCGCGGCTGGCACCAGGAAAAATGGTCGGTTTTGCCCGAAAAAACGGCGGGCGGCTACCCATTTCACGACCAACTTTCGGCCATTTCGCCCGACAATCCGGTGGTGCTTTTTCATGCCAGCGGCCACTCGCTTTTGGCCAACAAAAAAGCGATGGACGTCGCCGGAATTTCTGCCGAAACCCGCGACCCGGTCGGTGGCCGAATCGTCCGCGACGGCGGCGGAAAACCGATTGGCGTTTTTGAGGAAAATGCGATGGAATTGATTACCGCGCCGTTCGCCGCTTTTCAAAATCAAAAAAGCGAGGCCGAAAAACGGGCGTTTTTTGACCGCTGCATCGCTGAGGCAGGCAAATTGTGCCGCGAAAAAGGCATCACTTCTTTTCAAGATGCGGGCAGTAATTTTTGGGAACTTGGTCAATATCAACGACTTGCGGAGGCCGGGAAATTGGAACAGCGACTTTGGGCGATGATTTCGCAGCCGCAAAAACATGATTTTTCGAAACTCGCCGCGTTCCCAAAAATCGGTCTGGGCAACAATTTTTTGACCGTCCGCTCGGTGAAATGTTATCTCGATGGCGCGCTCGGAAGTTACGGCGCGTGGCTTTTGCAACCGTATTCCGACAAAGCCAATTTTTTTGGTCAAAACACCACGCCGATTGATTCGATCCGGGCCGTCGCGGTCGAGTGCCGGAAAAATAATTTGCAGTGCTGCGTCCACGCCATCGGCGACCGGGGCAACCGCGAGATGCTCGACCTTTTTGAAAAATCTTTTGAAAATGGCGACGGAAAAAACTTCCGCTGGCGCATCGAACACGCGCAACACATTGACGTTCAGGACATTCCGCGTTTTGGAAAACTGGGGGTCGTGGCTTCGATGCAGGCGATTCACTGCACATCCGACGCGCCATTTGTCGTGAAAAGGCTTGGAAAAGAACGCGCCCGGACGGGTGCATATCCTTGGCGGAGCCTTTTGGACAGCGGCGCGCACCTTGCAAACGGCACCGACGCGCCGGTCGAGGACGTGGACCCGCTGCCCTGCATTTATGCTTCGGTGACGCGAAAACGCGCCGATTCTGGCTTTGAATTTTTCCCGGAACAAAAAATGACGCGTCGCGAGGCACTGCTTTCGTACACGATTTGGAACGCGTGGGCGGCGTTCGAGGAAAATGAAAAAGGCTCGCTGGCCGTCGGGAAACTGGCGGATTTTGTAATTTTAGACAAAAATTTATTGACCTGCCAGCCGGAAGAAATTTTGAAAACGAAGGTTTTGAAGACCATCGTCGGCGGTGTTGAAAAATGGAAATTATGATAAAACGAATCGTAAAAATGACTTTCCGACCGACAGCGACCGACCAATTTTTGGCCGATGTTTTTGAAAAAAGCAAGGCCAAAATCCGTGCGTTTTCCGGCTGTCGGCACATGGAATTGTTGCAGCACGAAACCGAGCCGAACGTACTTTTTACCCTCAGTTTTTGGGAAAACGCGGCGGCACTCGAAGCCTACCGAAACTCGGACCTGTTCCTCGAAACCTGGAAAAAAACAAAGGCACTTTTTGAAAAAAAAGCGGAGGCGTGGTCGGTGGTTGTCATTGATGAACCGCCAATTTAGCATTGGTTGGCTGAAAAATTTTAAACCAGTTTGGATCAAAAGATGCAATTCCTGCCAGTTATTTTTCAAGTTTGAACAACCATTTTCACCAAAAATGCGCCAAAAACAAGCCGTTTTATCGGTCAAATCCAACAGTAAAAAATCTCACGTTTCGATTTTTATATGAAATTTTTCTGGAAAATAACCGCCCTCGTTTTGGCGGCCACGTTCACTTTCGGTTGCGTCACCACCAAAAAAAAGGGCGAGCAAAAGGTCGGTTGGTTCAAAAAAGGCTACCACAACCTCACCACACATTACAATTATTGGTTCAACGCCGATGAATTGATCCGCGCCAGCGACGCAAAACTCGCCTCGGCGCACAAAGACAATTACAACCAATTGCTTGAAATTTACCCTTCGATGGCCGCCGACCCGCAGCCTGAGAAAGGCAATTTGGACAACGTGATTACCAAATCGTCGAAGGCCATCGCGCTGCACCGCGTCGGCGATTGGACGGACGATTGTTATTTGCTCGTCGGGCAGGCTCAGGTGATGAAGCATGATTTTGAATCGGCAGAGGCGACTTTTCAATTTTACAAAGAAGAACTCGACCCGCGCAAAAAAATCGGCAAGGCCAAATTGAAAAAAGGCAAAAAAGAAGATTCGAAAAAGAAAAAAGCCACTTCCAAAAAGAAGAAAAAGAAGTCTTCCAAAAAGAAAAAACTTTCCAAAAAAGAAATAGCAAAACGCGCTGCGGAAAGAAAAGCAGCCGCCGAAAAAAAGGCAACGGGTGAAATTCCCGCCGACGAAAAAGCACCTGAAAAATCTTCAAAAAAGAAAGATGAAGACGAAACGCCAAAACCGACGGGCGAAAATCCGTACGAAAGTGGATTGTTTGGCCGCACGTCGGCATTTCCGGAAGCCATGATTTGGAACGGACGGACGATGACGGAGCGCGAAAAATATGAAGAAGCCGAATATCACTACTCCGAATTGTGGGCAGACCCGTTTTTTCCACAAAAATTCAAGGATGAATTGGCGGTTGCCGAGGCATATAATTGGCTTCGCCAAAAACAATATGCGAAGGCAATTCCGCCGCTCGAAAAAGCGATTTCACTGACCCGGAAGAAAAAAGAACGCGCCCGGTTGGCCTACATTTTGGCGCAACTTTATGAAAAATCGGGGCAATTTGACCAAGCCTACACCGCTTTTCAAACCGTGATGGGCAGCCACCCGACCTTCGAAATGGAGTTCAACGCGACTTTGCACCAGATTGAAAGTGCTTGGGAAAATGGGAAAATGTCGGGAAAAGATGCCGACAAAGCCTTGAACAAATTGCTCGCCGAGGCGAAATACAAAGAGTACCGCGACCAGATTTATTTCACGTTGGCCGTCATTTCGTTGAAGCAAAACAAGAAACCGGATGCCATCGCATATTTGCGCAAGTCGTTGGATTTCAACACTTCCAATGCGCCGCAGCGGGCGGAATCGTACCTGAAATTGGCGGAACTGTATTTTGAAAGTGAGAATTTTGTGCAGGCAAAAAATTACTACGATTCCACTTTGACGGTGCTGCCGGCGACCGACCCGCGATATGCCGGGGCGGAAAATTATTCGAAAAATTTGACCGACATCGCTCGGCTGATTCAAACCGTCGCGGCGAACGACAGCATCATCAATATTTACAAAATGTCGGGCGACGAGAAAAAGGAATTTGCCAAAAAATTGAGAAAACAACGCGAAGAAGAAGCCGCGACCGCCGATGCCGCGAGCCAAAAAACAGCCGACGAAAAAGACAAAAAAGGCAATTTGACGGGTGGAAAATCCGCGCCGGTTGCCGGGCAGCGGCCTTCGTCTTTTTATTTTTACAACGAGGCGTTTGTCAAAAAAGGCAAAAAGGATTTTGCAAAAACTTGGGGCGACCGCAAACTCGAAGACAACTGGCGTCGCTCAAACAAACGCCCGACCGAAACGGGCGACGAAGTTGCAGCAGTTGATTCGACCGCCAACACTGAAAATGCGGATGCTGGTTTGGACGATATTTTTTCGACCTTGCCAAAAACGGATGCGGAATTGGCGGTTTTGCACGCCTCGAATTACGATGCGCTTTATCAGTTGGGCGTTTTGTTCCGCGAAAAATTGCAAAACCAAACGCGCAGTGCCGCGACCCTCGAAAACGACCTCGAACGATACCCGGATTCTTTAAAATTTCAAAAAGAGACGTGGTACTATGCCTATTTGGATTTTACGGATTTGAAAAACCCAGTGCGGGCGAAATTTTACTACGATAAATTGGTGGCGGGTTATCCGAACAGTCCGTTCGCGCGAGCGATTAGCGACCCAGATTTTTTGAAAGCGCAAAAGCAAAAAGAGCAAGAACTCAATGATTATTACGCTGCGGCCTACGGAAAATTCCAAACGGGCGAGTACAAAAATGCCTTCGAACAATGCGAGGGTGCGCCCAAAAAATTCGGTTCGCAGAACCCGTTGATGCCAAAATTTGCTTTGCTCGGCGCACTTTGCACCGGGAATTTGCAGGGACAAGATGCGTATTGTGCAGCGTTGAACGAGGTCATCGGGCGGTACCCGAACTCCGAAGAAAGCACAAAAGCCAAAGAAATGGCGCGGTTGATGGGTTGCAAAGGTTTTGAAGTTTCGGGCGGCGACGTGCAGCGTAACCAAACAGGAATTGACGACAATTTTACTTTAGAAGATGATAAACTGCACTATTTCATGTTGTCGATTGATAATTCTGACAATTCAGTGCGACTCGACGACGTAAAATCTGCGGTTTCGGATTACAACCGCGAGTTTCATAAATTGGAACAACTTCGCATCTCGAATATTTTTCTCGGCACGGATACGAACACGCCAATCATCGTCATCCGAAAATTTGACAACCGTTCGCAGGCGATGGCTTTTTTGAAAGAGGTTGAGGAAAAGCCGGGTTTTCTGGGCGAAAAACCGGGCAAAGAATTGAACAAGGAATTTTTTGTCGTGACGCAGGAAAATTATCGGCGCGTTTTGCGCAACCGGACGCTGGATGGCTACCGGGAGTTTTTTGAGGAAAATTACCAGAAATAAAAATTTAAACACATAGGAAACATAGGTTTTTTCACATAGAAAACATAGAATTTGCAATCAAAAACTATGATTTCTATGTGAAAAAACCTATGTTTCCTATGTGTTTCAAAAAAACGAATGAAAAATCCAATTTTGAAATACGGTTTCCTCGGCGGCGTGGCCGTGGTTTTTTACTTTTTGCTGGTCTATTTTTCTGGGAAAGAGAATTTTTTAAGCCCTGTTCTTCAATGGTTGCCGATGGCGATTTACGTCTTTTTGATGTACCGCGCTGCTGCTGAAGATGTGACCGAAAAAGGTCTCGCCCGCGATTTTCGGGAGTTGAGCCGCACACCGTTTGCAGTTTTTTTACTGATAAATTTATGTTACTGGTTGTTTTATTATGGGCTGCATCTTGCTGATCCTCAATTACTTGCGCTCGAAACGCAGCAACAATTGACAGCAATGAAACTGGAACTCACCACCGGAACCGGCGACCCGCAACGTTCGAATGAACTTCGCGAGCACATTCAAAATTTGGAAAAAGAGGGGTTGCACCTGCCGCTCGGCCCCGTGATTTTAAGGATGGCGATGGGCGCAATGGGTGGTTTTGCGCTCGCAGCGGGCGTGGTCGCTGTTTTGAAAATGAAGGATTGAAAAATCAGATCGTCGGCGGGTTCACATCATCTTCATCGAAAAAAACATTGACTTGTTGCACCGATTCCAAGCCATGCAAGTCTTTTACCAACGACTCGCTTTCCCTGTTTTTTTTCAGTTGGACGTGGTACATCGCTTCCAAATCTTGGCCAAAACCGGTGTTTTTCACATTGACCAATTTCACGGCTCGACAATATTTTGAAAAGATTTTGTCAAATTCTGTGTTGCCGCCGTGCTGGCCGTCGTAGGCAATTTGCAAAATATGGAAACGCCGACGCGGCTGTCCAAAATGGGTAAAAGTCAAACCGGCAATCAAAATGCCCGCGACGCCGACGCCGAGCAGTGCCACCAAATTCAGCCCGACACCGCAAGCCATCCCGATCGCCAAACACAAAAAAATGAAAACCATGTCCATCGTATCTCGGATAGCCGTGCGAAATCGGATGATGGACATTGCCCCAACCAACCCGAACGCCCGCGCCAAATTGTTGCCGATGACCACGATAACCAAAGCGGCAATGACGGTCAGCAAAACAATTGCGTTGACAAATGAAACGGAATACGATGGCCCGCGATAAGTAAACCGATAAATCAGCGACAAAACGAGGCCACAAACCAATGCCGAAAGCAAATTGGTCAAAACATCGGCGGCGGTCACTGGGAACAATTCTATTGTTGTATAATCTTGGAACATAACTTTTTAAAGAACTAACAAATTTCTATTTCATTAGAAATGAATGTTTTATTCGCAAAATTATTCATAATCGCTGGATCTCGGCTTGAAAAAAACAATTGCCCCAAACCTTTGTCGGTGAATAGTACAAAATGAATTTTTTCACAATAAAAAACAGGGATTCATGAAAAATTCCCATCTCGAAATTTCCTCCGAAGTCCGCGCGGCCATCGAAGACCACCGCCCGGTTGTGGCTTTGGAAAGTACAATTATTTCGCACGGCATGCCATTTCCTCAAAATGTCGAAACGGCTTTGCATGTCGAACGGGTCGTGCGAAATGCAGGAGCGATCCCGGCAACTTGTGCCATTTTGAATGGGAAAATGAAAGCAGGTTTGTCGCCCGCCGAAATCGAGTTTTTGGGAAAAGAAGGCCAAAAAATGCCCAAAACCAGTCGCCGCGACTTGCCTTTTTTGATCAGTCAACGGAAAAATGGAGCGACGACGGTGGCTTCGACCATGATTATCGCGGCGGCGGCGGGCATCCGAATTTTTGCAACCGGAGGCATCGGTGGCGTGCACCGAGGCGCAGAATTGACAATGGATATTTCGGCAGATTTGCAAGAATTGGCGCAAACTCCGGTCGCGGTGATTTGCGCAGGTGTGAAAAGTATCCTCGACATCGGCTTGACTTTGGAATATTTAGAAACAATGGGCGTGCCGGTCGTTGGTTTTCAGACCAATGATTTTCCTGCTTTTTTTACCCGAAAAAGTGGTTTTGGCGTGGATGGCCGATTGGAAAATGCGCGAGACGTGGCCAATTTATTAAAAACAAAATGGGAAATGAACCTCCGCGGCGGTGTTTTGATTGCCAATCCGGTGCCTGAAAAATCGGAAGCCGACCCGGTTTTTATCCAAAATGCCATCGAAAAAGCACTTGTCGAAGCCGCCGAGCAGGGCATCAAAGGCAAAGCGGTGACGCCTTTTCTTTTATCCAAAATTGAGAAATTGACCAGCGGGAAAAGCTTGGCGACCAATATTGATTTGGTTTGCCACAATGCCTGGGTGGCGGGGGAAATTGCGGTGGAATTGGCATTGATTTCTTAAAAAATTGCCCGCTGGAAAAATCCGAGCGGGCAATTTTTTTAAGAAAATCTTATTTTTTGGAAAGTGAAGATTGAAATTTTATTCCAAAAAATAAGACACGTTAACCCATGCACGCCTTCACAAAATCCACAAAAAGTGGGTGCGGATTCTCCACCGTACTTTTCAATTCTGGGTGAAACTGCACGCCAACAAACCATTTGTGCTGCGGAATTTCAATGATTTCGACCAATCCAGTTTCAGGATTGTAGCCGCTCGCCACCATTCCAGCCTTCTCGATTTGTTCCAAATATTTATTGTTAAATTCCCAGCGGTGGCGGTGGCGTTCCGAAATCGTGGCATTTTTGTACGCTGCGAGTGCTTTTGATTTCTTTTTCAGGTCGCAGGAATACGCACCGAGCCGCATCGTTCCTCCTTTTTGCGAGACCTTTTTTTGGCTGTCCATCAAATCAATCACCGGGTCAGGCGTGTTTGGGTTGACTTCGGTGGACGAGGCTTGTTTCAAATGCAGCACATTTCTCGAAAACTCGACCACCGCGCACTGCATCCCGAGGCAGATCCCAAAAAACGGGATGTTGTTTTCGCGGGCAAAACGGATGGCCGAAAGTTTGCCTTCGATGCCCCGCTCGCCGAAACCGGGCGCGACCAAAATGCCGTCCAAATTGGCCAAAATATTGGAAACCGACTTGTAACTGCCTTCCAATTCCTCGGCGTGGATTGCTTTTACTTTCACTTTGCACTCGTTCACCGCGCCGGCGTGGACAAATGCTTCGTGGATAGATTTGTAGGCATCCTGCAATTCGTTGTATTTTCCGACCAATCCGATGTGGACTTCGTGCATCGGGTTTTTGAGTTTTCCGAGGAAATTTTTCCAAGAAGTCAGGTTCGGGTCTTTCGTTTCACGAAGGTGAAGTTTTGAAATGACCACCGAATCGAGCCGTTCTTTCAACATCAAAAGTGGCACGTCGTAAATCGTTTCGGCGTCAATCGACTCGATGACCGAGCCGATTTCGACGTTGCAAAACAAGGCCAATTTGCGGCGGATTTCAGTTGAAAGTTCAAATTCTGTGCGGCAAACCAAAATATCGGGCTGCACACCGAGGCTCAAAAGTTCTTTGACAGCGTGCTGCGTCGGTTTGGTTTTGAGTTCTTTTGCGGCTTTCAAATACGGAACGAGGGTCAATAGCATGACCAAACAATTGTCTCGCCCGAGTTCCCAGCGCAATTGCCGGACGGATTCGATGAATGGTTGGGCTTCGATGTCGCCGACCGTGCCGCCGATCTCGGTGATGACCACGTCGTATTTCCCAGATTGGCCGAGCAGCATGATGCGCCGTTTGATTTCGTCGGTGACGTGCGGGATGACCTGCACCGTTTTTCCGAGGTAATTGCCCTGCCGCTCGTTTTCGATGACGGTTTGGTAAATTTTTCCGGTCGTCACGTTGTTGGATTGCGAGGTCGGCGTGTTCAAAAACCGTTCGTAATGGCCGAGGTCAAGGTCGGTTTCCGCGCCGTCGTCGGTGACGTAGCACTCTCCGTGTTCGTACGGGTTCAGAGTGCCGGGGTCAACGTTGAGGTACGGATCCAATTTTTGGATGGTAACTGAAAAACCGCGCGATTGCAACAGTTTTGCGAGGGAGGCGGATACGATGCCCTTGCCCAAAGAGGAAGTGACACCGCCCGTAACAAATATGTATTTTGTCATTTTATGAATTGATTGCTACGGGGTGCGAAGGTAGAAAATTTCCGCAAAATGAGAAGGTCTGGTAAAATGCGTTGGTCATCTTTGTTGAATTTGATGGCTTCTACAATTCCAAATTAGCCTTCCACGCCAGTTCTTCCTACCACAGTTTTTGGTACTTGCGGAATTCCCGAAGTCGCTTGGCGAAGGCTTGGATGCCTGCCGAATGACGGGTTTGCTTTATTCCGTGAATGCCCAGTTGAAATTAAGTGATTGGAATCATAATTGAGCCAAAATTTATTTCCGCTCCATCATTTCAACCCCCGACCATTCCAAATCTGGCTCGTTTTCCATGAATTTTTTGCATCGCCGACGGTAAAGTTCGGCCACCGCGTCGTCGGGGTTGAGCCGCAGCGATTCCGAAAAACAGCGCAGCGCGTCCTCGAATTTTCTCAAAAAATAATGTTGCAGACCGCGCTCGAACCACGGTGCGCCCGCCTGTTTTTGCAGTAAAATTTCATGGTTTTCACCGTCAAAAATTTCAAAAACTCCGAGCGGTTCTTGCTTGCCTTTCACTTTTATTTTTCCCAAAAAACGATTCGCAAATTGTTGGTTTTCAGCGACTTCACCCAAAGTTGCCGCGCTGGCCAAGATGTTCACCGCAAAAATTTTGGTCAATCCTTCGACCCGCGCCGCTGTGTTCACGGCGTCCGAAATTACTCCGGTGTCGAACCGGTTTTGGTCGCCCAAAACACCCAACATCAAACTGCCGGTGTGCAAACCGATGCCTACCCGGATTGCTGGAAATTGACCATTTTTTTCATGTTCAAAATTCAATTTTGATACTGCCCGTTGGATTTGAACGGCTGCCCGGAGCGCATCTTCTGCCTTTTCGGGAAACAAAGCCATGATCCCATCGCCAAAATATTGATTGACAAAACCGTTATTTTCGCGGATAACTGGCCCCACTCGATTTAAATAAGCATTTATAAAATTAAAATTTTCGGCAGGTTCCATTTTTTCGGAAAGCGTCGTCCAGTCTCGGATGTCGGCAAAAAGAATGGTCATCCGAGTTTTGATTTGGTCGCCGAGCCGCGTGTCGAGGACGCTGGCGTAACCCAATCTTTTCAAAAATTCGTGCGGTACAAACCTGCCGAACGCTTCGTTCAATTTTTCCAAATGTTGGGCGTGGTGGTGCTCGTTTTCGAGTTCGCGTTCTTTTTGTTGGAAATGTAATTTTTCGAGCCGTCGACTGCGTTGGTGGCGGTTGAAAAACAAAATCGCGAGGCCAATCAGCAAGCAATATGCAAAAAAAGCGAGGTCGGTTTTGTACCAAATTTCCTCGACCCGGATGGCAATCCGCCGCTCGTCGTCGCTCCAAACTCCGTAGGCACTCGCACCCTGCACCCGCAAAACGTAGTTACCTGCCGGCAAATAATTTATCGTGATTTCGCGGCTGTTGTCGGCGATGGGTTGCCAAATTTCGCCGTTTTGCAAGCCTTCGATGCGGTAGCGAAAACGGTTTTTTTCGGGGTTCCAATAGTTTGCGAGCGCAAAACGGAAGGAAAACGCCCGGTTCGACGGCGGAAAAACGATGCTATCCAACCTACCCAATCCCGTGTCGATTTCAACCGGTTTGCCGTCGTCCGAGCCGAGGCGGGCATATTGCGAGAGCAAAACGGGCGCGTTTTCGAGGTCGAAATTGGACAAAATTTCTTCGGGCAAAAAAACATTCACACCAAAAAGCCCCCCAAAATAGAACTTTCCATCCGGCGAAATGTGGTAGGAAAAACGGTTAAATTCGTCGTGGGTCAGGCCTTCTTTTGTTGAAAAATTGATAAAACTGGCCGTCCCGTTCGGTTTTCGGTACAAAAAACTCAACCCATCGTAAGTCGCAACCCAGCAATTTCCATTTTTATCGGGCAAAATCCCAGCGATTTTGTCGTTGCCAGCCAAGCCTTCAACCGACCAAAAAACCTGCCACGCGCCCGTTTTTGTGTTCAAAATCCGCAAACCGTCGCCGAGCGTTCCGACAAAAAGCAGGTCGTTTTCACCTTCCGAAATTGCGGCAACGGTAAAGTTTTGCTCCCAGCCGTCGTCGCCGGGATACCTCAAAAATTGGTTGGAAACCGGGTCAAAAAGCCGCAAACCCTTCGTGCCGCCGAGCCAAAACTGCCCGTTTTTATTTTCCAAAAGAAAAAATGGCGTGTTTCCTTCTAAATCCGGGTGCGTCCCGCCCGACGCGACCATCGAAAACGCCTCGGTTTTTGGGTCAAAAACAAAAATTGCGTTGTCAAATTCGTTGGCCACGGCCAGCCAAAATCTGCTCTCGCCTGAGGCGAGACGGGCGTGGGCAAATGCTTTGACGGCCATTTTTCCCGGCACTTCAAAAACTGTGGCTTGTCGTTTTGCGAGGTCAATTTTTGCAAAATTGGAATCCGGGCGGGCGACGGGCACCCACAAAAAGCCATTTTCATCAAATGAAATGCTCACATTTGGCGCGGGCACGAATTGTTTTTTAGGATTTCCGACCGTCAAAATTTGTGGTTCGAGGACGTGCGTTTTTTGGTTTTCGAGAAAAACGCCATATTTTTCAGACATCACGACCGTCCGCCCAGTTTTTGGGTCGGTGGCAATTCCGCGTGTTTCAAAAATGCCCGCCGACCGCAAATCGCCTTCCGGCAAAAGTTGTTGGAACATCGTCCGATGAAAATTGACCTGCACCAAACCTTCCAAAGTCACCGCCGTGATTTGCCGGTCGAAGTCTTTTCCGGCCACATTTATCAAGGAATATTTTCCCAAAACGGGCGACAAATTGACCCAAGTTTTTTCAGCAGCACGGAAAAGCCACGCATTTTTCAAATCGGTTTTTGAAGTTTTTACCACCAAATTTCCCCGCGAATCCGAGGCCGCGACCGCCGCCGACCTGCCGCCGGGAAATTGCCCAAGCCATTGCAAAGCGTTTGTTTTTTCATCAAAAAGCAGCAAAATCGGCGAGTTTTGGAAAGTCAAAATGGGCGTTCGGCCATTTTCCAAAAAAATCTGGGGCGTGCCGGGCAGGTTGCGCCATGTTTTTCCGTCAAAAAATTTGTTGAAAAATTGGGTTTCGCCTTTTGAAAAATCGCGGCGCAGCAGGCCTTTTTTTGAATGGCTGAGCCAAAAAACTGGTTTGTCTTTTTCAACCAAAAATTGCTGGATCCCTGATTTTCCGAAAAAATTTTCGCCCTCCAAAAAGTCTTTTTGCATCGGTTTTCCGAGCGCGCCGACGCGGTAAAACCAGATTCCGGTGGGCGATTGGGCGGCTGCCCAAACCAAAGAATCTTGCAGCGCGGTGGCCACGATGGAGTCTCGCAGGTCGCGTTCGGATGAAAATTCGAGGTGCCGGGCGGCCTTGTTTTCGGGGTTGATGAGGGTGAAATTGAGGTATTTCCCGGGGTGCAAAAGCAAGATTTCGGAGCGCGAGTTGATTGTAATTCCCGAAATCGGTGGCAAATTCCTTGCAAAAGTTGAAAACCGGTAGCCGTCAAAACGCATCAATTCAGAGTTGGTCGCTGCCCAGCAAAAACCGTTCGGGTGTTGAAAAAACCAAGAAATTTTGTTGTCGGCGAGGCCGTCCTCGCCGGTGAATTGGCGGACGGTGAACGGTGGGAGGAGTTCGGCTTTTTGCCCGAAGATTGGGTTTGGATTTGCCCAAAAAAGAAAAACGATGAAAATGAAACGGCAAAACGGTTTGGATAGCATCGGGTGCGTTGCGTTTGAAAGTGCTTGGCCAAAGGTAGGCTTCGCGTCAAAATTTATTGAAATTTTGGGAAAAGACTTGGGTTTTCTTGCTTTTTGCCACCGTTTCGCCCTACTTCGAGTAAACTTCACACAAACTTAATACAGAATTTTTGACAGTCAGATTGTAGCCTTCGGACTTTTGCAGCGGTTTTTTAAATGTATCTGTTCCATAATTAATTTATCCATAAAATGTTATTCAAGAAAGTCTGTCTCCTTTCCATTTTCTGTATTATCTCCAAACAACTTCTTTTTTCCCAAACTGGCATTATTACCGGTAAAATTATCGACACCAAATTAGCGGATGTTGTTATCGGTGCGACTATCAAATTAGATGAAGGTGCTATCGGCACTTCTTCGGATTTGGATGGCAATTTTCAATTGCAAAAAGTGCCCGTTGGGATGCACAAAATCACGATTTCTTATCTCGGTTATTCCACAAAAACTATCGAAGAAATTGACGTAAAAGACGGTCAATCAACGATGGTGGATGTGCCGATGGAAGAATCAAATGCCACGATTATTCCCGATGTTGTTATCGTTGCAAAAGCCAAACAAAGTGGTCAAACTGCATTGACCATTTTGCAAAAAAACAGCACAACAATGGCCGATGGCATCAGTTCTGAAACTATCCGCCGAACACCTGACCGCACGACTGGCGAAGTTATCCGCCGGGTTTCTGGTGCAACTATTCAAGATAACAAATTTGCTATTATTCGCGGCTTGTCCGATAGATATAATATTGCTTTGTTGAACGGTGGTTTGTTGCCGAGCACAGAGCCTGACCGCCGCGCATTTTCTTTCGATTTGTTCCCTTCCAATTTATTGGATAATCTGTTGATTATCAAAACTGCAAGTGCCGATTTGCCAGGCGAATTTGCTGGCGGTGCTATTTTGTTGAACACAAAAGACATTCCGGAAGAAAACTATGTACACGCCTCTGTTTCAGGAAGTTACAACATGGTAACGACTTTTAAACCATACATTTCTGCACAATCAGGCGGCCAAGATTTCTTGGGTTTTGATGACGGAACGCGCGGTTTGCCGGGCAGTTATCCGGATGCTGCGACCTTTAAATCTTTGTCAAAAGATGCTAAAATCGAGCAATCAAAACTGTTTCAAAATGATTGGGCAATTGAAAATAAAAGTTCTGCCGCTCCGAATGGTGGATTTCAATTGACAACAGGATTGGTATCTAAAACGGATAAGAAAGTGCAATTGGGTTCAACGATTTCATTGACTTACAATAATTCGAATAGAATTCAAGGTGGGACGCGCGCCGATTATGATTTTTCTGACACCTTGTTTAATTATAATGATGTTCAATTTAAGAACAACATTTTGTGGGGCGGGATGATGAATTCGGCTATGAAAATCAATAACCGTCAGAAATTTACATTGCAACTCAATTACACAACGAATACAGATAACACGGTTAATGACCGCGAAGGTTCAGATTTTGAACAAGAGCGTTTTGTGCGTTCAACATCAGTTGAATACACTGAAAATCATTTGATGACGACCCGTTTGGGTGGCGAACATTTGATTGGCGTAAAAAATATCAAAGCAAATTGGGGGATTGGATACAACAAAAGTTCGCGAGATGTCCCATCGTTGCGCCGTATGTTTTATACCAAAAACTTTGATGCTGAACAAGATCAACCTTATCGTGCTTTTGTGCCGTTTGGTTCGGCTGACCCGTACCGCAGTGGCCGTTTTTATTCTAATTTGCAAGAAGATGGTTTGTCTGGAAATGTTGATTTTTCTGTCCCTTTTTCAATAAAAGGCAACAAACAGTCTGTAAAATTCGGTGGTTTTTATCAACATAAAGACCGTGATTTTTCGGCTCGTATCATGGGCTTTATCCGTAGCCGGATTATCGGTTTTGATACCCGGTTATTGGAAAAATCGCAGGGCGATATTTTTACAGCAGAAAATATTTCAGCCGATGGCTTTTTGATGGATGAAATTACAAACGCAAGCGATAGTTATTCTGCTGGTTCTGATTTGGGCGCGGCTTATGCCATGTTGGATAATAAAATTGGTGAAAAAGTGAAGTTGTCATGGGGTATTCGGATGGAAAATTTTACGCAAAAATTAAACTCTATTGATTACACAGGTGACTCTATCAATATCAATCGCACTAACACGAATTATTTGCCGTCACTCAATTTGACTTATATTCTGAACGATAAACATCAATTGCGTTTTTCGGCCAGCCAAACGGTTTCGCGTCCAGAATTCCGGGAACTTGCACCCTTTTCTTTTTATGATTTTTATTATAATGGTACGGTTACTGGCAACCCAGATTTGAAACAAGGCGATGTTACCAATTTGGATTTCCGGTATGAGTATTATCCGGGTCAAAACCAGATGTTCAGTGCGAGTTTTTTCTATAAGAAATTTGAAAACCCAATTGAATTTACAGTGAATTCAAGCGGTGCAGGTTCGCGGGCATTTAATTATCAAAATATCCCGGGCGCAAATCTTTACGGTTTTGAAACAGAGGTTCGCAAAAACTTTGATTTCGTGGGTACGGGTTGGGAAAATCTGGTGTTTTTTGCAAATGCCGCTTTGATTCGCTCCAAACTTGACTTAAAAAATGTCAGTGCATTTGATACGACTCGTGCAATGCAAGGCCAATCGCCATACATTTTAAATGCAGGTTTGGCTTTTAATTTGCCACAGTGGGGATTGAATTCTACATTGGTTTATAATGTTATCGGCGATAGGATTTCACAAGTTGGGATACGCGGTTTGTATGGTGATGTTTATGAAAGACACCGCAATTTGCTGGATTTTCAAGTCAGTAAGCAGATTGGCAAAAAAGGCGAATTGAAATTGAACATCAGCGATATCCTTCGCCCTGCATTTGTCTATTATCAAGACAACAACAGCAATCATAAATACGATGAAGGAACAGATAACGTAATGCAGAAACTCAATTATGGCAGCAGCATTTCTCTATCGTTTGCTTATCGTTTTTAATGATTTTTCTATAAAAATCTAATTAGCAACAGGCCCTTCAAAAGATTATGGATACAGATTTCGGGGTAATTCCCCGTAAACCCGGCGACGCAACGTTGTCCGGGTTTTTTGTTTTAACTATGAACTATGAACTATGAACGATAAACTATGAACTATGAACTATGAACGATAAACATTCGTGGAGTTCATAGTTTATCGTTCATAGTTCATAGTTAAAAAAAGTTAACCCAAACTTAACCTCCATTCTTATTTTACTGATTATAGTAGATAGACCTTTGCACTTCAATTTTCCAACAATTAAATTTACGATGAAAAAAGTCTATTTACTTCTTACCGCATTGATTGCGAGTTTGACTGCATTTACACAGGTAACAGTCAATCAACCTATTACTACCAATACAACTTGGACGGCCGACAAAATTTATATTTTGGACGGCTTTATCTATGTTAAAGGTGGTGCTACTTTGACCATTGAACCGGGCACAACAATTAAAGGAAATAAAGCCACAAAAGGCACTTTGATCGTGACCCGCGGTTCAAAATTGATTGCCGACGGCACGGCAGATAAACCCATTGTTTTTACTTCAAATGAAGCAACGCCATCTTATGGTGATTGGGGCGGCATTATCCTTTTGGGAACTGCTACAACAAATACTTCGGCCAATGGTATTGATAGCCTTGGTGTTATTGAAGGTGGCGTAAACAATGCAGCCGGCGACGGTCTTTATGGTGGCGGCGATAAATTGTTTGGTGGTACAAATGCTGCCGATAATTCTGGTAAATTGCGTTATGTTCGCATAGAATATCCAGGTATCGCATTTGCAGCAAATAACGAAATCAACGGTTTGACAATGGGCGGCGTCGGCAGCGGCACGACCATTGAATATGTGCAAGTTTCTTATTCCGGCGATGATTCTTTTGAATGGTTTGGCGGCACTGTAAACTGCAAATACTTAATCGCTTATCGCGGTTTAGATGATGATTTTGACTGTGATTTTGGTTTTAAAGGCAATATCCAATTTGCGTTTTCTGTGCGCGACCCGCTTGTTGGAGATATCAGCGGTTCAAATGGTTTAGAAATTGACAATGATGCGACTGGCAGCGACCGTTTGCCAAGAACATCCCCAACTTTCAGCAATGTTACCGTACTTGGCCCAGGTGCTGCGCCTGTTGCTGAGTACAAACGCGCATCTCACTTGCGCCGCAACAACGAAACTGGTCTTTACAATTCAGTTTTTGTGGGTGCTTATCCAGTTGGTTTGTTTATTGATGGAACAAACACCAACCAAAATGCAACGGACGGCAAATTGGTCGTGAAAAACTCCTTTTTTCATGGCATGGCTGCCCCGTTGTCTTCTTCTGTTGCAACTTTTGATATCACGGCTTACGCTACGGCTAATAAAATCAGTGCAGGAACAAACTCGGCTGACGCAAAATTGGGCGACCCATTCAATATCGCTTCTCCAAATCCGCGTCCACAAGTCGGTTCGCCGGTTTTGAATGCTGCTGAATACACGGATGCGCGTATCAATAATTTCTTTTTTACAAAAGTAAGTTATGCAGGTGCTTTTGGCCCTTCTGGCGACTGGACTTGCCCATGGGCTAAATATGCTACACCGGGTTGTTTGCCCGGCAATGCTGAGGTGATTGTTTCTGGTGCAATTACAACAAATACAACATGGACAGCCAACAAAACATACGTTTTGAACGGCTTTGTTTATGTGAAAAACTGCGCCACTTTGACCATCGAACCCGGCACAATTATCAAAGGTGATAAGGCCACAAAAGGCGCGTTGATTGTAACTCGTTGTTCAAAAATTATCGCAAACGGCACAGCGGCGCAGCCGATTGTTTTCGGAACGAACGACCCGAACCCAAGTTATGGCTCGTGGGGCGGCATTATCCTTTTGGGAACAGCACCAACCAATACAAGTGCAAATGGGATTGACGGTTTGGGAATTATCGAAGGTGGTGTCAACGATGCAGAAGGTAATGGTTTGTACGGTGGTGGCGACGGCAAATTCGGCGGCATCAATGCGGCTGATAATTCTGGTTCTTTAAAATATGTCCGCATCGAATTCCCAGGAATCGCGTTTGCTGCAAACAACGAAATAAACGGTTTGACGATGGGCGGCGTCGGCAACGGCACGACCATTGAAAATGTACAAGTTTCTTATTCTGGCGATGATAGTTTTGAATGGTTTGGCGGCACTGTCAATTGCAAAAACATCATTGCTTATCGTGGTTTGGATGATGATTTTGACTGCGATTTTGGATTTTCTGGTAAAGTTCAAAACGCTTTGTCTGTCCGTGACCCACTCGTTGCCGACATTTCTGGCTCGAATGGTTTTGAAATTGACAACGATGCAACTGGTTCTGTCCGCACACCTATAACTGCCCCGACTTTCAGCAACGTGACCGTTGTTGGCCCAACTGGTTCAGTTGCAGCAGATTACCGTCGTGCCGCGCACCTCCGCCGCAACTCTGAACCCGGTATTTTCAATTCGGTTTTGATTGGTTCTTACCCCGTTGGCTTTTTTGTGGATGGCGTAACCACCGAAGCCAAAGCAATTGCTGGGCTTTTGGAAATCAAAAACTGCATCGTGGCTGGCCCGACCAAATTGTTGAGCGCAACCGCTGCTTTTGATATCGATACTTGGTACGCTGCTGCTGGTTTGGGCAACTTGAAATTTGCGAATTCGGCCGACGCAAAATTGGTTGCTCCATTTACAATCGACAAACCAAACCCTGCTCCGGAATACAATTCACCTGCAAAAAATGCGGCTGCTTTCACTGCGCCACGTCTTTCTGCTTCCTTTTTCAATAAAACCTACACCCACGTTGGAGCATTTGATGGTAAAAACGACTGGACTTGTCCATGGGCAAGTTTCGCGGCAGGGCCAAATACCGCTTGCAGCGTGACTGGTGCGCAAGATTTTGAAAAAGTCGTTTCCTCCGTGAAATTATACCCGACCGTTGCAAACGATCGTGCAACTTTGGAAATCACTTTGGCAAATTCAACGGATTTGAACGTCCGCATTTTCAACTTGGCAGGCCAATATTTTGGAACGCCGGTCAGTCAATTGGCAAGTGCAGGCGATTATAATTTCATGATTGAAACTGCCAATTTGCCAGCAGGTTTTTACCTCGTGCAAATTGAGGCTGGCGATGCTGCAAAAACAGAGAAATTGATTGTTGTTAAATAAGAATTTTGTTATTGGTTATTGGGAAATTGGAAATTGGTTTTAACATTTCCCTATTTTCCAATAACCAATTTCCCAATAACCAATATTGAATAGGGTTAATTGAGAAAAGTGAATAGTAATTATCCCTATTTATTGGGCGGCTTGTAAAAGCCGCCCTTTTTTATTGTAGGAAATAGTTGAAACACAGAAGACACAGGACACATAGAAAGTTGATTTTCAATAGTCTATATGCCTATGTGTTTCATAAAAAACTAAGGCTCAATTATGATTCCAAGTTGCTGTTTCAAAAAGGTGCGTAGCACCTCAATATTTGTAGAATTTTGTAGCCAAAATTTTAAAAAGGTGCGTAGCACCGGAACATTTGACATTGAAATATGACGGTGCTACGCACCTTTTGAATCGCTTTTCCTTGT
>JANNMS010000245.1:0-8522 GCA_031398055.1 Saprospirales bacterium
AATCCCGAAGGGATTTTATGTTTTCAGCGGCGTTTTTCACATAAAATCCCTTTGGGATTTCTGGGTATTCTTCCACGCCATTGTTATAAACATAGATTCCCTTCGGGAATTTTGGGTCAAATCATTCTGTGGGTAATGGACGGGGTTTCAAACCCTGCCGACGTTGACCGACAAAAAGCAGAAAATTCAGATTTTAAAAACGGCCTCGCCAATGGGTGGGGCCGTTTCATTTCTATTTACAATTTGAGCACGGGGACTCGGAACACACGGAATTTCACGGACGATTTCTTTGTCCAACGGCCATCGCGCCGCCCGAAACCCAACCCAAAAGAATTTTTTAAAAACCGAAATTGACGAAAAAAGGGTACCTCCATGCGAACATGAAAGTACCCTTTTCAAAAAAAAAACGCCTTATTTTAAGTCCTACTGAACCTTGACCAATTTGCTCGTTTGCAAAATATAGCCGTTGGCATCAATCAATTTTGCAACGTACATCCCCGATGGCAAACCGGAAGAAACCCAATCATATTGAAATTCGCCTTCCGGCAATTTGCCCGAAAAAGCGGTCGTGACCAAATTTCCCCGCACATCAAAAATCTCGACCCGTCCTTCCTGCGCTTCATTGACCAAAAAGGCAAAAGTCACTCGGCTGCTGAACGGATTTGGGAAAGATTTCATCATCACCTGTTTTTGACCGAGACCGAGGCCGCCGCCGGGAAAAACTTCATTGGTGGCCGTGTAAATTTGACCACCGCACTCGCTCGTGCCACGTTGTGGCGCGGCAACGTATGGAAATGCAGCGGTAAAACTTTCGTCGTTGTTTTCCACGCCAGTCGAATAAGTCAGCACGCCGAGCAGATTGGGAGTCACCGGATTTGCCCCTCCGGCGGTGTAATCATCGTACCACAAACCGATTGCGGCCAGCACGATGCCAGCAACCGCTTGCAGTTCGATGCGGGTCACGTCGTCTTCCAACCGCCTGCCGTTCGGGAAACCGTCCATATTTGGGATGGCCTGAATCGAGGTATTTTGGTTGTAGGCCGGGTCGGTCAAACCGAGCACCGCCGCCTGCACCAGACCGAGCGAACTGAATTTTGGGTCGTTGCGTGGTGTCGGCGGAACTGCCATATTTAAACGAAGCATGTCGCCACCGTTCGGCAAAAAGTTATTGATAAATGGTTTGCCGTTCGCCAGCGGGTTGCCGCCTTTGCCCGTCGCCAATTGGTACGGACGGATGTTCGGGACACCGGTGTGAAAAATTGGCCAGAGGTCAACCGAACGTGGTTTGCCGGCAGCGGGCAACAACAAAGTGCCAAAAATCGCATCGTCGAGTGCCGTGCCTGCCACCGCAGCCGTGCCTTTCAAAGCAAACAGGCCGTCCTGACCATTTGCAAAACCAAAACCTTGCAAAGAATTGCGCTGGATCCGCAGCGGTTTCATCGCCGGAACTGCACTGCCGAACTGCATATCGTCCATGTACAAAGCCAATTCTGGATTGTAAAAATATTCGTCGAGCGTAGTTTCCGTGATTTCACTGTACGGACTGATGGCGTTCCAAAAGTCTTTTTTCCCAATTGGAATGACCGCTTCGTTGGTCAAAGGCATTCCGAGGCGCGAAACTTGCACCCAGTTTCCTGAAAATTGCGGGTCACCGGTGGCAGAAAGTGTGCGAACCGTCTGGCGACTGGCCGAAGCCCAAACGCCGATGACAAAATTTCCGTCCAAAATATTGGCAGGCGTTGGATTGACACCTGCTTTCAAAAGCGTGGCGATCGGAACTTGAATCGCAATCGTGCTGACGTTCAGGCAGGCCAAACCGTCGCGGGGCGCAGAATTTTGGCGCGGCGCATCGCCGAGGTCAAAAATGCCGCCCAAATCCACAAAAAACGGGTCGTCGCTCGTGCCGCAAAAAACCTTTTCACCGCTCGTCGCCGTCTTGATGGCATTGGTCATCAAGGCAGAATAGGTCGTGTTCAGACCCGCAGCCGATTCGATCGAACGTGGCCCGATGTTCGGCGGCGGGACGGTGCCGTTGGTCACGATGGCCGTAAAAGTGGTGCCGCCGTCCATGCTGCGCTCCAAAGTGTAGGTGGTTTTGAGGTTTTGTTTGCCGAGCCGGATGTTGAAAAAAGTGCTCGGGTCCTCGTTCGTTTTTGTAAAAGTGAAACGATAGACAATTTCGTCGCCCGGTTTGGAAGCATCGTTGTCGATGTGGATTTCGTACCGAATATTTTCACCAAAAGAATGATAATTGGGCCCGCCCTGCGGTGCCTGCAAAGGCACATAAGTTGCGATGAGCGTGATAAAACCGGGGGCATCGGGGCTGCGAAAAGCATACAAATCCGTGTTATCCGCAAGCGGATCATTCGAAATAAGCGGTGCTTCGCGGTGGCTCGATGCAAAAGTTGCCGGAACAAAACCGGTCAAACAGACCACGGCCAGCAACCAAAATTTATTGAAAAAACTATTTTTCATCGTATTTTTTATTTTAAAAATGAAAGGATTGAGGAGGTTTTGGGAGTTTGGAGTTTTGGGGTTTTTGCCGTTGTTGGCGTCCTCGCCAACAACTTTTTGCCGATGACATTTTTCAAAAATCAGTTGTTGGCGAGGACACCAACAACGGCAATGCTTTGTGGGCAATTCCTAATTCTCATTTCACTTCCGTCCCGCGCCACGGCGAGGCAACGTAAGGAAAAGTGGATTTGAAATGGGTATCGTTGCCGTCCACGCCGGTGCGGTAGGAAATCACGTTCACCAATTTTTGGGTCACTGGGTTCGCGCCGCCAGCCGTGTAATCATCGTACCAAAGTCCGATGGCCGCGAGCGCAACGCCCGCCACAGCCTGCAATTCGATGGCGGTCACGTCGTCTTCCAAACGCCTGCCGTTCGGGAAACCGTCCATATTTGGGATGGCCTGAATGGTCGTGTTTTGATTGTACGCCGGGTCGGTCAGGCCGAGGACAGCGGCATTGAGGATGCCCATCGAACTAAATTTTGCATCGGTCCGGGCGGTCACCGGAACCGCCATATTTAAGCGCAGCATATCGCCGCCGTTCGGCAAAAAGTTGTTGATAAATGGTTTTCCGGCAGCCAGCGGGTTGCCATTTTTTCCCGTCGCCAATTGATATGGACGCACGTTTGGAACGCCCGTGTGAAAAATCGGCCACAAATCCACCGAACGCGGTTTGCCAGCACCGGGCAAAAGCAAGGTTCCAAAAACAGCATCGTCCAACGCCGTCCCAGCCACCGCGGCGGTTCCTTTCAATGCAAAAAGACCGTTTTTGCCATTTCCAAAATCAAAACCCTGCAAAGAATTCCGCTGGATCCGCAGGGCCGCAAAAGCGGGCACCGCCGAACCGAACTGCGAATCGTCCATGTAAAGTGCGAGTTCTGGATTGTAAAAATATTCGTCGAGGGTCGTTTCCGTGATTTCAGCGTAAGGCGTGATGCGGTTCCAAAAATCCTTTTTTCCGATTGGGATGACCGCTTCGTTGGTCAAGGGCATGCCCAAACGCGAAACTTGGATCCAGTTGCCCGAATTTCCGGCTGGATTTCCGTTCGTGTTCAAAGTTTGAACCGCCTGCCGGCTGGCCGAAGCCCAAACGCCAATCGTGAAATTGCCGTCCAAAATATTGGTCGGCGTGGGATTTACCCCCGATTTCAACAAAGTCGAAATTGGAACTTGGATGGCGATCGTCGAGACATTGTACTGCCCCAGACCGTCGCGGGACTTTGCCCCACCCTGCCGTGGCGCGTCTCCCAAATCAAAAATACCGCCCAAATCCACAAAAAATGGGTCGTCCGCTGGGCCGCAAAAAACTTTTTCGCCCGTCGTCGCAGTCATGATTGCACCGGAAATCAGCGATTCATAATTGGTGTTCAAACCCGCGCCCGATTCGATGGAACGTGGCCCGATGTTCGTCGGCGGCACGATGCCGTTCGTGACGATGGCCGTAAAACTCGCTCCGCCGTTCACACTGCGCTCCAGCGTGTACGTTGTTTTGAGGTTTTGTTTGCCGAGCCGGATGTTGAAAAAAGTGGACGGGTCTTCGTTCACTTTCGTGAAAGTCAGGCGGTAAACAATTTCGTCGCCCGGCTTCGTCGCATCGTTGTCGATGTGGATTTCGTACCGGATGTTCTCGCCAAAAGAGTAATAGTTCGGGCCACCCTGGGCAGCCTGAAAAGGCACATAATTGGCGATCAAAGTGATGGTATTTGGATTGTCCGGGCTCCGAAAAGCGTACAGATCCGTGTTGTCCGCCTGCGGGTCATTGGCAATGAGCGGTGCCTCGCGGTGCGAGGATGCCCAGAGGTTTCCAAAAGACAAAGCGGTAATCAGAGCAGGCATGAGCACCTGCTTTTTTAGAAAAAACCTTTTCATAAAAAAGAATTTTAAATCTGGATGGAGAAATTTGGTTTATTTAGTTGGCACTTTCAAAGTGCATTTCCCCAATTTACGAGGAGAGTTCAGATTCGGTTTTTTAAAAAATCAATTTTTTGCTGTTCCGTTTGATTTTTGTTTTGCTTGAAAAAATTTGAAACTTGCCGACTAAAATTCAAAGCCAAAACCATTTTTCAAAAAATGAAAATCCACATCCTCGACCTCCATTTCCTCGAAAAAAAAGAAGCCATCGCCGCGTTTTTGGTCGTCGGAAAAACGGGCGTGTCGCTCGTCGAAACTGGGATTTGACAAAAAAAAGCGTACTTTTTTGTGAAAAGTACGCTTTGAAAATATTCAATTAACAACCCTGCATTCATTTCCAAGTCAAACGCATTAAAATCCATTCCCGAAGGGAATATATGTTTATAGAAATTGAAATGGACATGCACGAGAAATCCCGAAGGGATTTTATGTAAAAACTCGCGCCTGAAAACATAAAATCCCTTCGGGATTTGAGGGAAATGCCCTTGCTCTGAGCTATAAACATAGATTCCCTTCGGGAATGGATTTTAATGCGTTTGACCTGAAAAACAATGAAAAGAAAAGACTTCCTCAAACTTTCCGGCCTCGCCGGAGTCGTCGCGGCCTTGCCTGCGGCAAAAGTTGCCTCAAAAAATGTGGCAGAAAACGCCCCGACCGGCGGCCCTGACGGTGCCTGCACTTTGATTCCGAGCGAAACCGCCGGGCCATTTCCGCTCGATTTGACCGCGAACCAAACCTTTTTTCGCCAAGATTTGCGCGAAACCAAAACTGGCACGCAGTTGAATTTGAAAATGAAAATCATCGGTGCCGACAATTGTCTGCCGATGCAAAACGTGCGCGTCAATATTTGGGCTTGCGACAAGGATGGCAATTACTCTGGTTATCAAACCGAAGTTGGAAAAACCTACCTCCGGGGCTATCAAATGACCGATGCAAACGGCGAATGTGAGTTCATCACCATTTTTCCGGGCTGGTACACCGGGCGGATTTGCCACATCCATTTTCAGTGCTACGTCAGTTCGATTTATGCCGCGATTTCGCAGTTGACTTTTCCGTTGGCCACGAAAAACGCACTTTACGCTGCCAATTCTGGGCTGTACACAAAAGGTGCCGACCCGCTAAATTTCAACACAGACAACATTTTTTCAGATGGATATGCCTATCAATTGGCCACTTTGACCCCGAACGCGGCCACCGGCGGCTACGATTCGTACCTCGAAGTGACGATAAAAGGCAGTGGAATTTCGGGTCTGGCGGAGGCCGAACCGGAGACGGGCGGCCAGTTTAAATTGGGTCAAAATTTCCCAAATCCCTATTTTGAAGAAACTTCTGTGCCGTTCAAATTGACGAACCGTTCGAACGTCGCGCTCGAAATTTGGGATTTGTCGGGCAAAAAAGTGGGCGAGATTTTGAAAAATGACCTGCTGCCGGGCGGGCACGAATTTTTAGTAAATTTGAAATTACTCGGTTTGCCAAATTCAAATTTTGCCTATCAATTGGTGGTGCAAAATGAAAACGGGACGTTTCGGCAAAGTAAAATGATGACGGCGGGGAAATGAAAGGTGCGTAGCACCGTGATATTTGTAGAAAAACCTAGAAATTAGGTACGAAAGGTACGTAGCACCGAAATATTTGAGGTCATATATTCCGGTGCTACGCACCTTTTGGTTGGTAATTCCGGCTGTTTTCTACAAATATGTCGGTGCTATGCACCTTTGAGACGGCCATGTCGGGCACGCCAACAATGGCAGTGAAACTGTCCCATTTTCCCAATTTTTTTTTCAAAAAACTAAGTTTCAGCGAGGCACGTTTTGGAAATCAAATTTCAAAAAACCGTCCCATCTCTTCTCCATTTTTCACCGTCAAACAATTTTTCCAAAATGAAAAAGTGCCTCCTCGCTTGCCTCGCCATTTTCCTTTTTGCCTTCCAAAATGTGGCGCAGGAAAATCACCAATTCACCCAATCCATTTATTTTGAAACAGGTTCCGACGTTTTGACTGCCGAATCGCAGGAAAAACTGACGGATTTGACCCAAAATTTGGTGGCCAGCCCCGATTTTGATTTGAACATCGAAGCGTTCACCGACGACCGGGGGTCTGAAATTTACAATCGTTCGCTCGCCGAACGCCGCGCGGCCAGCACCGTCAATTTTTTGATTTCAAAAAACGTCCAGCCGCGCAGCACGGTTTTGAAAAGCATCGGCGAGGCCGAGCAAAAAACTGCCGCGAGCCTCGAAGAAACCCGCCGAATCAATCGCCGGGTGGATATTTTGGTGACGGCTTTTTATTTTTCAAACCTCGGCAGTTTGCTCGAACGGCTTGAAAACCAGCAAGTTGACGAGGTGTTTCAATTTCAAAATTCGGACGACGAGCAAACTTTCACGTCGGCTCGCGGCACGCAAATCGTCGTCCCGGGCGATGCTTTTCAATTTGAGGACGGCACTTTTCCGGCGGGTCAAATCCAATTTAAACTCCGCGAAGCCTACGATCCAGCCGCGTGGTTTTTGAACAAATTGAGCATGGAAACCACCGACGGCCAACTTTTGACCACCGCCGGGATGGTTTTTACCGAAGCGACGTCCGAAAACAGGCCGCTGCGGTTGCGTTCGGAGAAAAAAATCACGGTTGCCGTGCCGTTTGAAAAGCAACGCGACGATGCGATGAAATTATTTTACGGAAAAAAACACGATGTCGAAAATGCAAATTCGGCAGCCCGGATGTCGTGGCAAGCCGTGCCAACGAGTTCGATGCGGAACACTTTGGAGTCGAACGATTCTGTTTGGGTCAGCACAAAAGGTGGGAAAGTTTTGAGGCCAAAACGGGCAGTCCAAAAATTTCCGCTGCCAGCCGAGGGCGTCGCTTTTTTGAAAAGCCAACAATTTGAAGTGCCAGAAAAACCTGAAAAACCGAAGTTTTTGGATGCCTTGAAATACCCGGGTTTGCCGGTGCTGCCGTCGAAACCATATTTTACGATGCGAAAACCGGAGCGGAAAAATTTCAAATTTCAGCCTGAAAACATTTCGGAAAAATTAAAATCAAAGAAAGAACGTCGCGCCATTGAGCAAAAACAATATGAAGACAAATTGGCTTTTTACGAAAAATCAAAATTAGAATACGAAAAACGATTGGCCGAATACGAATCAAAAATGGTGAATTCCGATGCTGAAATTGCGGCTTTCGATGTGGCGCGAATCAATTGGCGGGCGGCGGCGCAGCGGCGTTTGGAAACTTTGTACAGTTTTGAAAATCAAAATTATGCGAACCTCGCGGTCGCGGGTTTGAACACGGTTTTGCAGGAATCGGAAAAAATCGTTCTTTCTTGCGACGATTACGGTCATTATTTTTTGGAAAAATTGGCGTTCCGAGCCGACCGAATTGCACAAACGAACAATACCGCCACGTCGTCAAAAATTTTGTTCCGGCTCGGCGACGCGATGATTCCGCTGCGCGAAACGTACATCGAAGAACCGACGGGCGCGGAATCGAACAACCATTTTTTTCGGGAAGATTTGGCGAAAGTGCAGGCTGCGGCGCGGCGCGACCATTCGATTTTGAACCGGGAATTTTTGGTAAAAATGATGCAGGAAAAAACTGGTTTTGAGGAGCAGGCAAATCTGGCTTTTGGTGAATTTAAGGCAAAATGCTGGGAAAATGGGGTTCAAAATGGCGAAATCACGGCGATGCGAGCCTACGTTTTTGACATCACACAAATGGGTTGGTGCAACGTGGATGCCTTGATGAAATACAATTCTCAACAAGCATTGGCCGTCGAAGTGAACGAATCCGAGGAAGCGATGCTGACTGTGATGTTTTCAGAAATGAAAGTCGCGGTGAATTTGACCGACCTGAAAAATGGAAAATACCGCTCCAATTTGAAACTGCCGCTGGGGCAAAAAGTGAAACTTGTGGCGATGAAAGTGAAAAACGGCGTCGCCCATTTGGCCGTCCACGAATTTGTGGTTGGGCGGGGCGAGGTGCCGGAATTGGCCTACCGAAGTTTGCCGATGGCGGAATTGAAAAAAGAATTGCAGCGGTTGAATTCTTGAAAAACTAGGGGAAGGGACACGGATTTGCAGGAAGGGACACGGATTTTCACGGA
>JANNMS010000246.1:0-3773 GCA_031398055.1 Saprospirales bacterium
CGGAGGAACGGAGGGCACGGAGTTTTTTTCTCCGTGTCCTCCGTTCCTCCGCGAGCCTCCGTGAAACCTAAAAAAGATGAGCCAAAAATATTTCAACGACATCCTCAACCAGCCCAAAAACTGGCAATCCTGCCTCGACCACAGTTTTGGCGACGGTTTTTCAGCACTCCAAAAAGCAGCGGAGCAGATCAGGTATTCCAAAAAACTGGTCATTTCGGGCATCGGCGCGAGTTTCAACGTCGGGCTGGCACTCGAATTTTTATTTAAAAAATCGGGTTTCGATGCCGTTTTGGAGGACAGTTCGGAACTGATGCACCAGTTTTATTTGGAACGCGACGACGTGCTTTTGCTGCTTTCGCGGTCGGGAAAAAGCATCGAATTGTTGAAATTATTGGAACTCGCCCGGCAGCGCGGCATCCCGGTCATCTCGATTTGCAACGATCCGGCGAGCCCGTTGGCCGTCGGCAGCGACATTTTTTTAGGGATGAATGTGGCATTTGACCACACGATTTCGGTCGCGACGAGTTCGGCCATAATTTTAGTGGGCATTGTTTTAGACCATTTTTGCGGGGAGCATTTTGACAAAAATTTTGAAAGAAAAGCAAACTTGGCCATCCTTTCCATCGAAAAGTGGATGCAAAAACTGCTCGATTCCCCAAAAATCGAAGATTGGTTGCGCCCCGAAAATGCCTATTATTTTTTGGCGCGGGGCGGTGCGCGGTCGGCCAGTCAGGGCGCGAATTTGTTGTGGGAAGAAGGCGTGAAAATGCCGGCGACCGCCAAAACGACAGGCAGTTTTCGGCACGGCCCGGTGGAAATCATTTCCGAAAAATTGAACGTGATGATTTTTTTGGAAAAAAATTCGCTGTCGTTCGAGCATGATTTACTTTTGGCAAAAGACCTTAAATCGTTGGGAGTCAGTGTTTTAACCGTTGGTTTTGAAAATGAAAACGGTTTTGACTTGCCAGAAATCTCGGAACCTTTTCAATTTTTGGCGCAGCAAATCCCGGGTCAACTCGCGGCTTTTTATCTTTCGAAAATGCGGGGCGTGGACGCGGATTCGTTTCGGTACTGCAATTTTATCGTCGAGACGGAGGGCGGTATTTTTTAAAATTGGAACACGGATTTACAGGATTTGACACGGATTTATTTTTTAAAATCTCCAAAAAATCCGTGTCAAATCCTGTAAATCCGTGTTCATCTCTCAAAAATTTTCAAAAATGAACAAAATCACACTCGTTTTCATCCTCGCCACCCTCTTTTTCGGCGACAAAACCATCGCCCAGCAAAAGACTTTTTGCAACCCCATCAACATTGATTACGGCTATTCGCCCATCCCCGGACTGACGCAGTGGGGCAAGCACCGGGCGACCGCCGACCCGGTCATCGTCAATTACAAAGGCGATTTTTACCTGTTTTCGACCAATCAATGGGGGTATTGGTGGAGCAAGGACATGCTTGACTGGCATTTTAACCCCCGGAAATTCCTGCGTCCGTGGAATACCGGAACTTACGACGAACTCTGCGCCCCGGCGGTGGGCATCATCGGCGACACGATGATTGTTTTTGGCTCGACGTACACCTCTAAATTTTCGATTTGGATGTCCACCGACCCGAAAGGAAATGACTGGAAAGTGCTCGTCGACAGTTTTGCCATCGGCGGCTGGGATCCGGCGTTTTTTACCGACGACGACGGACGATTGTACATGTACAACGGAAGTAGCAATGTATTTCCGCTGTACGGAATCGAATTGAACCGAAAAACTTTCCAACCAATCGGCACGCGCGGCGAGATGCATTTCCTGAAATCTTGGCGTTTTGGCTGGCAGCGTTTTGGCGAAAATTCGGACAACACCTTCCTCGACCCGTTCATGGAAGGCGCGTGGGTGACCAAGCACAACGGAAAATATTACATGCAATACGGCGCGCCCGGCACCGAATTCAGTGGATATGCCGACGGCGTGGCGGTCAGCGACCGACCGCTGGGCAATCCGTTTGGCAATTTCACAGACCAATCCGACCCGTTGAGCACGAAGGCCGGTGGTTTTGCGCGGGGCGCGGGGCACGGCTCGACTTTTCAGGACAACGACGGCGAGTTTTGGCATGTCTCGACCATCATGCTTTCGGTGAAAAACAATTTTGAACGCCGGAACGGCATTTGGCCGACTGGTTTTGACAAGGACGATGTGATGTGGTGCAACACCACTTTTGGCGATTACCCGCATTTTTTGCCGTACAAAAAACTGGCAGGAAAGGGTTCGGGCTACGACGATGCCGCTTATTTTACGGGCTGGATGCTTTTAAATTACAAAAAACCGGTGGCCGTTTCTTCCACATTTGGAAGTTTTTACGCCAATAATGCGGTGGATGAAAACATGAAAACCCACTGGTCTGCCGCGTCCGGAAATGCGGGCGAATGGGTTCAATCCGACCTCGGCGAAACCTCGACCATCCATGCCGTGCAGATAAATTACGCTGACCAAAACGTGGAAATTATGGGAAAATCGGCGGGGGTTTTTCACCAATATTTGCTTTCGTATTCTTTGGATGGAAAAACTTGGAAGCCGCTCGTGGACAAATCCAAAAACAAAACGGACGTGCCGCACGACTACGTCGAACTCGAAAAACCGGTGCAGGCGAGGTTCGTGAAATTGGAAAATTTGAAAATGCCGACGGGCAAATTTGCCATTTCCGGGCTGCGGATTTTTGGTTTTGGCGGCGGCGCAAAACCCGACGCGGTGGAGCAATTCATCGTTTTGCGGACGGAAAAAGACCCGCGCAGCGCGTGGCTAAAATGGAAACCGGTCGAAAATGCCTTTGCCTACAACATTTTTTACGGCACGAAGCCCGACAAAATGTACTCGTGTTTGATGGTTCACGACGCGAACGAGTACTGGTTCAAGGCGATGGATTTGAAAAACACCTATTATTTTACCATCGAGGCGATCAATGAAAATGGGGTTTCGAAAAGGTATCCGACGGTAAAAGTTGAAAAATAAATTTTTAAAAAAATGCTCAAACATATCTTCTTTTTCCTCCTTCTTTTTTCCGGAAAAATGTCCGCCCAGCCATTTTTTCAGGACATTCGCGATTTCAAAATGGCCGATTCGCTCTCGCCTGAGGCGAGACCGAAAAATGCCATCCTTTTTATCGGCAGTTCCTCGTTCAGGTTGTGGCGCGACGTGCAGGATTATTTTCCAGAGTTCAAAATCATCAACCGAGGTTTCGGTGGCTCGTCCTTGCCAGATTTAATCCGGTACGAAATGGAAATTATTTTTCCGTACCAGCCTCGACAAATCGTGATTTATTGTGGCGAAAACGACCTCGCTGGCGACACGACGGCGACCGGCGAAACGGTTTTTGAAAGATTTAAAATACTTTTTACCGACATCCGAAAAGTGCTGCCGGAGGTAAATATTGGCTACATTTCGATGAAACCCAGCCCGAGCCGCATGCATTTGATGGAAAAAGTGAAAACCGGAAATCGGCTGATCGAGCAGTTTTTGAAGACGCAACCGGAGACATTTTACACCGATGTTTTTAGTGAAATGTTGAAATCGGACGGCTCGCCGGATGCCAGTCTTTTCGTGGAAGATATGTTGCACATGAACAAAAACGGCTACGCGATTTGGCAACCAGGTCAAACGCATTAAAATCCATTCCCGAAGGGAATCTATGTTTATAGAAATTGAAATGGACATGCACGAGAAATCCCGAAGGGATTTTATGTAAAAACTCGCGCCTGAAAACATAAAATCCCTTCGGGATTTGAG